>JAGREB010000266.1 GCA_020446775.1 Paracoccaceae bacterium | reverse complement strand
TGTCAACACGGATCTCGGTCACCGCAGCACGACATCGGACGGCAAATGGGCTTACAACAATCCTCAAGGCGAGATTGATTTCTACTACCGCGCGACGCATGCCACCGCGCAAGCCGGCAAAGCGATTCTCGACCGCGCCTATGGCAAGTCCGCCGAGCGCGCATACTACAAAGGCTGCTCCACGGGCGGACGGCAAGGGCTGATTTCAGCGCAACGATTTCCCGATGATTTCGACGGCATCATTGTCGGTGCGCCGGCTGGTGTGTCGGCCGGTGGCGGTTTGCACCTGATTTGGAGCGCGCTCGCCAACCTCGACAAAAATGGCAGCGCGATCATGCCGTCGTCCAAAGTGCCTATGCTGGCCAAGGCGGTGATGGACAAGTGCGACGGGATCGACGGGCTTAAAGACGGATTGATCGACGATCCGCGCCGTTGCGATTTCGATCCGGCGTCGCTCGCCTGCAAGCGCGGTCAAAACCGGGAGCAATGTTTGACGGACGCCGAAATCGGCGTTGTGCGCAAATTGTACTCCGGGGCGCTCGATTCCAATGGGAAGCAAATCTATACGGCCACGCCGATGTACGGTTCCGAACCGACCTGGGTGCCGTTCCTGATTGGCGAGAACGGCCAAAAGCCGCTCTATTATTATTTTGGCGGCGATTTTTTCCGTTATCTCGCGTTCGCAGAAGATCCCGGTCCATCGTGGATGCCCGAGGATTTCGACTTCGACCGCGATCCGCCGCGCATGGGGTACAACCGCCATCTCAACAATGCAGCCGATCCCGATTTGCGCGCATTCAAGGCGCGCGGCGGAAAGATGATCGCCTATCAAGGCTGGCGCGACTATTCGGTCCCGCCCTTGGGCGTGGTCGATTACTACGAAAACGTCGAGAAGTTGATGGATGGACGCGGTCCGACTCAGGATTTCTTTCGCCTGTTCATGCTGCCCGGTGTCGATCATTGTGCCGGCGGCGCGGGGCCGTCGCGGATGGATGTGGTCACCGCGCTTGAGAACTGGGTCGAGCGTGGCGTGGCGCCGGATGAACTGACGGTCTACAAGCTTCGGTCAGATCCCGGCATGTTGGGTACGGTGTTTTTCCCGGTCGACACCGGCGACGTCGAAATGTCGCGGCCGGTTTATCCCTATCCGGCGGCGGCGCGCTATGTGGGGCAGGGAGACCCTACCCGCCGCGAGAATTTTACCAAGGTTAATTCGAACTAGTTCGTACGAGGGCGGCAACGGTCCGACACAACCGCGCGTTATCCAATCGTTCGTGGATTTTCGCGGTGGGACCAGGATCATGCCTCTTAAATATTTTGGATACGTGGCGATTATTTTTGCCGTTTTGCTCGATCTCTATGCCGGAAAACCCGAAGGCGACGCGACGTGGCGGGTCATGCTCGATCTTGCCGCGTTGTTTTTTGCGGTCGCGGGACTCGGCGGTCTGGCGGCCGGTCCGGCTAACCTGATTCGGCGCTAAACCGCAAAGCCGAACCAGCCTTATCAAATCAACGGGCACCTCACGTGGTGCCCGTTTTTTTTTATTTTTCTTTTATGGCGATCTCGCCGGATTCCCGACGTTGCGATGGCTCAAAGGCGTTAGTAAAACATCCATATATTATCATTATATTTCAATAGGATATAGGTTTGCCGATGGTCTCGTGGGCAGATTTGCTCGAGGTCCCGCCACATTTTCGCCTTCGCGGCCTTTGCGTTTTCTTTATGCCACGCCCCCCCGATCAACATCGTCCCTTTACGGCCTTCGGACGCACGATCCTCCCTAGAAAGTGCGGGTGTCGGTCCAAGCGAATTTCCAAACCGATGCGAAGGCCGGCCCGCCATTTAGTACGGAGGTAGCCTATGAGTGCTTTTCATCGCGACCTGACCGCCTTGTTGCCGGATCTCAATCGCTTCGCGCGGTCACTGACCCGTAATGAAGACGACGCCCACGATCTGGTTCAAGACTGCGTCGAACGCGCGTTGAAGAAGCGCGCACTGTTTCAGGATGGTACCAGCCTCAAGTCGTGGCTGTTCACCCTGATGCGCAATTTGTTCGTGAGTCAGAAGCGCCGTCAGGCCGTGGACCGCAAGTACCTGGCGCAGGTCAATCACGACGCGTGGCATGTGCAGCCGTCGAACCAGATGGCGCATGTGTTCCTCAACGAAACGTTGAAAGCCGTTCGTTCGCTTCCGGTTCACGAACAGCAAGCGCTGATCGTCCTCGGACTCAACGACGAGGATCAGCAATTGATCGCCCGCAAGACCGGGGAACCGGTCGGGACATTGAAATCGCGTTTGTCGCGGGGCCGTACGCACCTGCGCTCGACGCTCAAACTTTCGGCCGAAGCGGTTTTGAACTAACCGCTCAGCCGTCCGAGTCCACTGGTTGGCGTCTCCCATCCCCCCAACAGCCTCCAGTGGAAACTTGGCCCCGCCGTGGGAAACTACGGCGGGGCTTTTCCTTTGGCGGAGTTACTCGAGGCCGCGCAGGATTGCGTTGGGTAAAATGGCGTCGTCCCAATCCGGACGATTGACCGCCCCGGTTCGCACAATCACAAGCCGCTTCGACGGCACGACATAGACGCGGTGACCACCACCGCCATCGAAAAACACGACATCGCTAGCGAGATAAGGCGCGGAGTGCGTGACGCCGATGGGCGTATTACGATTGTAATTTCGCTTTCCGCCCGCCGGCGAGCCCAGCCACACTTGCAGTCCGTAGTTGGGATTGCGCACGGAAGGCGTGGTCATCAGCGAAAGCCAGTCGCGCGATAAAATTTGGCGGCCACCGAATTGACCGCCGTCGGCGAGCATCACGCCGACCCGCAGCCAGTCGCGCGGCCGTGCCTGGAAATACGAGAACGCTTTCGCCGTTCCATCGGGCCGGTCGAGCCACAGTGTCGCATCTTTTGCGCCAAGAGGTTTCCACAGATGCTCGGAGACAAAATCGGCGTAGCGTTGCCCGGTGGCGCGCTCGATGACGGACAAGACAATCTGGGTGTTGACGCTGTTGTAATTGAAATGCGCCCCGGGGACGTCCTCGATGGGGTAGTCGAGTACCTCTCCGGCGATGTCGGATCCGAGAAATGTACGTAGTCCCAGGCTCCAGGGACTCTGGTTATAGGCATAGTTGAATCGCTCGTGATGGATGCCGCTTGTCATCTCGAGCAGTTGGCGGATGGTAACGGTTTCCTTGGCGGTGCCGCGCCACTCAGGCAGATAGTTTGACGCAGACTCGTCGATCGAACCGATGGCGCCTGCATCAACCGCAAGCCCAGTCGCAATTCCCAGGATCGATTTCGCCATCGAGTAGGTTTCGGAACGACCGTCGGGTTCGAAGCCATTCCAATATTTTTCGAGTTCGATCTTGCCGTCGTGCCAAACAATCAGCGACAGCGACATCATTTTATCCGCGTAACCGAGGGCTTCTTTTAACGCATCAGGCGCAATGGTCTTTTCCCCATCCGGTGCAGTGTCGATCTCAGTTGTAAAGTCGCCCGCGACTGTATCTCTCACATCAAGCCAATCGGGATAGCTTCGCGGTGTCTGCTTTTGGGCCGTCAACCAGCGGCGCCAGAACCGAAATTCATCGCTTGCAGTCAATTCCGGTTTCGGCGGGATCTCGGTCAACCGCCGCGGCGTTTGAATCGGTGCATCGACGCCAAGACCGCGCAAGATCATGTTGGGAAGTTTGGCGTTATCCCATTCTTGCTGATTGCGCGGAGGGCGCAATCCGGTCCGCACAATCGCCAAGTCTTGCGATGGAACGATGTAAACGATTTGCCCATTCATGCCGTCGAACAGAAACAGATCGTCGGCAAGGTAAGGTTCGGAATGAAACGCGCCCGGGCGCGGGGCGCGGTTGTTGGGCGAGTCGGGCCGGTGATAAAGCCGCCGCTGGGTATATGGTTTGCCAAGCCAGACCATCAAACCGAAATGCGGATTGTTGGGCGAGGGCGTGAGCATCTCGTCCATCCACCAATCGGGAATCAGCTGCTTGTCGCCGACTTTGCCGCGATGCAGCGCCAGCAACCCAATCCGCAGCCATGTCTCAGGAGGCATCAGCAGGCAACATCCGCCGTGGGGCATGCCGTCTTGGCGGTTGACCCATATTTGCCCGCCTGCAGCGTCCAACGGCTTAAGGATCGCTTCGCTGAGATATTCCGAATAGCGTTTGCCCGTCGCGCCTTGAATGATGTGCGGCATGATGTCGGCCGTCATATCGCTGTAGTCGTAAGCAGATCCGGGTTCGAACGACATGGGTACATCGTTCAGGAGGACGTCGTCCCAGTGCGGGTCGATATAGCGTCGTGACTGGGTGCTGAAAAAGCCGCCGCCGCGAAACCACATCAGGCCGCTCGACATTTGCAACACATTGCGGATTGTCATCTTGTCTTGGGGTGTGCCTTGCCAGGCTTTGACGTATTTGGCGACCGGATCGTCGAGCGAATCGATGTATCCGTTTTGAATTGCCGTCGCGATCAATAATCCGCCCAACATTTTGTGCAGGCTGCGCGAATTGACTTGCGTGTCCTGGGCGATGCCCCAGTAATCGGCGGATTGCAATTCCCCGCGATGCCAAATCAGCAAGCTGGTTGTCGCGTTCGTGCCGGCATAAACGCGGGCGGCTTGCAGGACGTCATCGGGGATCGTGCGTTCATCGGGCGTCGCGACTTTCAAGAAATCATCCAGAGCGCCCGGAACCTCTTCCAGTGGCTTGTAAAAATCCTCGTCGCCGCTGCCGCCGAGATTGGCGACCGCGCGATAGCGTTCGATATAGGTTCGGTTTTGGATGTAGAACGCCGCTGCCGCGGCGCCTGCGATGGCAACAGCGATGGCGGCGACAATCCATTTCGGACCGGCGCGCATTGTCCTAGGCCGTTTCCGATGTCATGAACCGGTAGCCGACCCCCGGTTCGGTCAATAAGAGCCGGGGTTCGGCCGGATTGGCTTCGAGTTTTTGGCGCAACTGGCCGATATAGACTCGTAAGTATTGGGTTTCTTCGACGTATCCCTGGCCCCATACCTCTTGCAACAATTGCTGGTGCGTAATGACCTTGCCCGGGTGCGAGGCGAGAATTTTCAAGAGATCGTACTCTTTGCGCGAAAGCCGGATCGGCGTGCCGTTCAGTGTCACCAACCGTTTGGCCAGGTCGATGCTCAAGCCGCCTCCGCCGATGACGCTTTCGCCTTCCGGGCTATCAGGGTTCTTTTGGCGCAGGGCGACGCGCATGCGCGCCAGCAGTTCACCCATGCTGAACGGTTTGGTGACATAGTCGTTGGCGCCGCGGTCGAGCGCCTCGATCTTATCGGATTCATCCGAGCGCACCGATAAGACGATGATCGGTACTTTGCTCCACTCGCGAATGGCTTTGATGACGTCGAGGCCGTCGGTGTCGGGCAAGCCGAGGTCGAGCACGACCAGATCGGGTTTTTGCAGCGTGCACTCGCGCACGCCCTGCTTACCATTTTCGGCCTCGACGACGACGTAGTCGTGAGATTGAAGGCTCGCGCGCAGGAACCGCCTGATTTGCGGTTCATCGTCGACCACCAATACTTTGACGCCATCTCCCATGCGGTGCTGCCTCAAATTTCCGCCATCACGGCGGCGTCCGGGGTCCGAACCGGCAATCGAATGCGTATCGTTGTGCCGTGTCCCAACCCTTCGCTCAAGGCTTCAACCGTCCCGCCGTGCGCTTCGACGATGCCTTTGCAGATGGCAAGCCCCAATCCGGTGCCCGGCACCGTACGGTCGCGGTGTTTGGCCCGGTAAAACTTGTCGAAGACCGCGCCCAATTCCTCCGGGGCGATACCGCGTCCTTGGTCGGCGATATCGATCGTGATCTCGGCATCGTCGGCGCGCGCTTTCAATTGTATGGCGGATTCCGCCGGGGCGTATTTCGCGGCATTGTCGAGCAGATTGATAATTACCGTTTCCATTAGGACAAAATCGACCTGCGCGAGCGGCAAGCGGTCGCCGACATCGACGTATACTTCGTGGTTTTGCAAACGCCGGTGACTGGCATCCAAAGCCGTGCTGATCAGGTCGCCGACATCGGCCCACTGCATTTGCGGAACCATGACGCCCGATTCCAGCTTGTTCATTTGCAGCACGTTCTTGACGAAGCGGTTCAACCGTTCCGCTTCTTCCATGATCGTCTGCAATAGATCGTGCGTAACCTCCGGCGTGTAGGTTTTGCCGTAGGAGATCAGGCTGGACGCCGAACCGATGATCGATGCCAATGGTGTGCCGAAGTCATGACTGATCGACGACAATAACGCCGAGCGCAGACCCTCCGTTTGCGACAGTACGCGGGCATTTTCGAGTTCGCGCGCCCTTAGCGTGCGTTCGACCGCAATCCCGGCAATGCGGCAAATCGATCCGATCAACGCGCGAAACTCGGGCGCGCGCACCGTGTCGGGGGAGATGTTGCGCAAGGCAAGAACGGCGACGGTTTCATCCGATGTCATCAGAGGATGAAAGTAGAGGTCGATGCCGGGCTGAATATCGGTACCGCGGCCAAGTGGTTTCCCTGATAGGAACGCCGTCCGCGCGGCTTCGATTTCGTCGCGCGATAGACTTGAGTCGCGCGGATACTCGATTTGCAGGGATGCCGTGCGGGCTTTTAGACCGCCGCCGCGACCGGCCGGCGCGGATTTATCCGGTGCCAGAAGGATGCACGTCGTGTCAAAGACATCCTCGATGCGACGAACGATTGCCTCGAAGATTTCCAAACGTTCTTTGGCGACGGCGATATCGCGCGTCAGTTCGAACAGCGCGCGCGCTTCGGTTGCCTGCCGCTCTGCGCGTCTGGCTTGCGCGCGAAAACCGCCCGCGAGATTGCTGGTGATTGCGGCAACGACAACGAAGACGAGGAAAAGGAGAACCGTTTGCGGTTCGCCGATACTAAGGCTGAATCGGGGATCGAGAAAAAAGAAATCGTAGATCGCCACACTGAAGATGCTCGCGAATAGTGCGGCGGCAAACCCATAAGCGCTCGCGCTATACGCAATGGCGGTCAAGAAAACCGCCGCCAGGCTTTCCGGCGGCACGATCACGTCGAGCCATTTGACGAGGATTGCCGCCAGGCTTACGGCGAACGCGCTGAGCACATAGTCGTGAAACCACGGCCGCCGCCGGTCGAGGCGCCACGCCGGGAGCGTCCACTTGATGTGTGGGTCATGGGGTGGATTTTGACCGGTGACCGCGGAGATTCCGGCCGCTTTGGCTGCCGACGTAATGGTGTCGAATTCGGCGCCGGACAAGCCAAGGTTCCAAGGCATCCGCCGCACAGGGCCGTGGATCACGAGGGTTGGCGTATCTCGATACGCGGCATCGAGCAACGCGTTGAGATCGCCGATACCCGAATACGTTTCGCAGGTTGCACGGTAACGTGCCGCGATGGCGCGAATCGCCGTCTCATCGGGGGCACCCTGAAGTTTTTCGAAAACGTGCCCGTCGCGGCGGACGATCACGTGCAATTGTGCGCGGCGTTCACGTGCCGCCCACGAGGCCTCGCGCACCTGATCGATCAGATCGGGATGCGGCGAGAAAATTGCGACGACGCGCGGGTCGCGGTGTTCAACAACGGATGCGTCCATCGGCGTGCGCGATTGTTTCTCCATCGACGGATCTTATTCTAACGCCGTTGCGGCAGGAACAAGGTCACGACAAACAGCACAGCCGCCGCCGCGACGATGGACGGGCCCGTGGGCGTATCCCACCTGAACGATGCCCCTAATCCCGCAGCAACGGCGATGGCGCCGGTAATTACCGATAACGCGGCCATCGCCTCCGGGGTTGCCGAAAAACGCCGCGCCGCCGCGGGTGGGATGAGGAGAAGCGCGGTGATCAGCAAAACACCGATGATTTTCATCGCAACGGCAACAGTCAGCGCCATCAACGATATGAAAACGACACGTAAGATGGTGTCGGGTATGCCTTCTGCGCGCGCCAGGTCCGGATTAACGGTCAAAGCCACGAGAGGCTTCCACAATGCAGCGAGTGTTCCCAAGACCGCAAGGCCGCCTCCGTATATCCATGCCAGATCCCACCGGCTGACCGCCAATATATCGCCGAACAAATAACCCATCAGATCGATTCGCACGTTCTCAAGAAAACTCACGACGATCAGGCCAACCGCCAGCGCGGAATGGGATAAAATGCCAAGAAGCGTATCTGTCGCGACCCGCGTCGATGTCTGCATGCCGAGAAGCGCCAATCCGATCACGACGCCGGTCGCGATAACGCCGACGGTCAGGTCGATATTGAGCAGAAACCCCAGCGCGACACCGGTCAGGGCCGCGTGCGATAGCGTATCGCCGAAATACGCCATGCGCCGCCAAACCACGAAACACCCAAGCGGACCGGCCACCAGAACCGCGCCGAAACCGGCAAGAACCGCGCGAATAACATAATCGTCAAACATGCCGCGCCTTAATGGGTATGGTGTTGGTGGTCATGACCGTGATGGTGTCCGTGCCCGTGGGAGTGATCGTGTCCGGCCGGAACCGCGTGTCCATCGGGTGCGTGAACGTGATCGTGGTCGTGCGTGTAGACGGCGAGGGTTTCGGAAGCTTTAGTGCCGAATAGCCGGAGAAATTCCGGGTGCTGACTGACATGGTCCGGATGTCCCGAACAGCAGACATGACCGTT
>JAGREB010000265.1 GCA_020446775.1 Paracoccaceae bacterium | reverse complement strand
GCGTGGCGACGACGACCGGCTTGCCCCGATTACGGCATGATCTCACGATGCGCTTTTGCAGGATCGGAACTTTTTCCAGCGGCATTTCGACGCCCAGGTCGCCGCGCGCGACCATCACCGCATCCGAAAGATCGACGATCGCATCCAGTTGGTCGAGCGCCGAAGGTTTTTCCAATTTCGACAGAACACCGGCGCGGCCTTTCACCGCGGCGCGCAGTTCGGCGACGTCTTCGGGACGTTGCACGAAACTCAGCGCGACCCAATCGACACCCTGATCCAGCCCGAAGTGCAGGTCGGCTTTATCTTTCTCGGTCATGGCCGGAATCGGCAACGTGACTTCCGGCACATTGACGCCTTTGCGGTCCGAAATACCGCCGGCAATGATGACTTCTGTATCGGCGAAGTCCTTGCCGCATTCCTTGACCCTTAAGCGCAAATGGCCGTCGTCGATGAGCAGCGACACGCCGGGGCGCAACGCCTCGAAAATTTCCTTGTGCGGCAGGCAGACGCGTTTGTCGTCGCCCGGGGCCGGGTCCATGTCGAGGCGGAACGTCGCGCCAGGCTTCAAGATCACGCGGCCTTCTTTGAAAGTTCCGACCCGCAGTTTAGGCCCCTGTAAATCCATCAGGATGGTGATGGGCCGTCCGCGTTTCTTCTCGAGGGCGCGGATGGCGGCGACCGATTTAGCGTGATCGTCGTGGCTGCCGTGACTGAAGTTGAGCCGGAACACATCCGCGCCGGCGTCGAACAGGTCTTCGATGCTTTCCGGATCCCGGCTGGCGGGGCCCAGGGTGGCAATCACTTTGGCGCGGCGGCCGCGGTAAGAACGTGAATCGTCTGACATGCGTAACCCTTGTTGATTTGCCTAGTTTACGCGCGTTGACGCGTTCGTGCCACTGGCTCCCGATGCGGGAAACGTCTCAGTCTTCAAAGATATTTCACGAAGTGCTGCGCCGGGAAATATAAAGTCCGGCCAAAATCGCTACGCCGCCCATCGCTTGCAATCCGCTTAAGACCTCGCCGAACAGCGCCCATGCCAAGACGGCGGCGATTGCCGGCTGTACCAGCAGGATCATGGCGCCAAATTCGGCCGGGACGTGGGCCAAGGCGAGAGCGATCAGCGTTTGGCCGAGGATTTGGGTTATGCCCGCCAAGGCAAAGGCGACCATCCAGCCACGGGCAGTATCGGGCCAAACGTTGCCCTCCCATGCGAAGGCAATGACGTAAAGAATAAGAGACGCCATTGCGCCGCCCCACGCCATGGTTGCCACCGTCGGCATGGCGCGGCGGGCGCGCGACACGCTGAGAATGTATCCGGCGTAAAACCACGATGTGACGAGCCCGAGGGTATCGCCCAGTAACGTTGCTGCGGAAATCGTCAGGCTTTCGCTCATCAGAACGGCAACGCCTGAAACCGCGATCGCCAAACCGATCACGAACACCCGGTTGACTTTTTCGCGAAAGACGACCCACGCCCCCAGCACGACGAACACCGGCGCGAGGTTTGCCAAAACGGTGGCATTGGCGACCGAAGTCAGTTTAATCGACCAATGCCAACACATCAGGTCGCCGGCGAAGAACGCGCCCGAGATCAAGGCGATGCGTAAACCACGCAACCCGCCGGGTGCGGACAATGGAAACCGCTGAGCCGGTTGCAGGTACATCCATGCAAAAAACACCGGCAGTGGTAACAGCATCCGGTTCACGCCGGTCGCGATCGGCCCGACTTCGCTAAGGCGGACCAGGATCGGTGAGAACGCCAATAACACGGTACCGGCCACGATGATCGGCACGGCCGCGCGAATCCGTAGTGGTTGAGGGGCGGTGGCGGACGTCACGGTCTCCGGCTTGACCTTCCCGGCCCGAAGTTGAAACTGCGCGCCTGTCTCCCACGGTGCGCGGCGGCAATCAATGGACGAAAGGCGGCCCCACGGCGAAACCTCTGGCCGGTCCCTAATCGGACCGGGCGATCCGCC
>JAGREB010000264.1 GCA_020446775.1 Paracoccaceae bacterium | reverse complement strand
TCGTCACGCCGCTGACGTTTTTGGGCGGCGCGTTCTATTCCATCGACATGCTGCCGCCGTTCTGGCGCACGGTGACGCTGTTCAATCCGGTAGTTTATCTAGTCAGCGGCTTCCGTTGGAGCTTCTACGGCCAGTCCGACGTCGCGGTCGGAATTAGCCTCGGCGTTACCTTCGGCTTTTTCCTGCTCGGTCTTGTCGTTATCGGTTGGATCTTCAAGACCGGCTACCGGCTGAAGAACTAGTTCATACAACTCTGTATTCCCTCCCCTAGACGGGGAGGGAAGCGAGCGCTCGCGAGCAGGGTGGGGTGATCACGCAACTGACGCGAAGTTCCAGGTCAGCAAAATGCAAACAAATACACCCCCACCCTTAATCCCTCCCCGCAAGGGGAAGGGAATCCCGGAGAGCCGGAGAGTCGGAATAGGGGCGTTTCTTGCTTACGCCCGCGCGCGGGGGTGGGCGTCGCGATAGACCTGGGTCAGGCGCGCCACGTCGACATCGGTATAGCGCTGGGTGGTCGACAATGATGCGTGGCCCAGCAATTCCTGGATCGTGCGCAGATCGCCGCCTTTGGCCAGCAAGTGCGTCGCGAAGCTATGACGCAGAGCGTGCGGCGTGGTGGTCTCGGCCAAGCCCAACAGCGCGCGCAAGTGCCGCATCTGCCGCTGCACCACACCGGGATTAAGCGCCTTGCCGCGCGCGCCGACGAACAACGGCGCATCTTTTTCGGCGGGGAAGGGGCACAGCTTGCGATACTGCGCGATGGCGTCGCGCACCACCGGTAACACAGGAACGATGCGTTCCTTGCGGCCCTTGCCGAGCACTTTAATCGTGTCCTCGCGCGGCATCTGCGCGCAGGTCAGCGCCAGCGCTTCGCCCAGCCGAAGACCGCTTCCATAGAGCAGCAGCATCAGCGCGGTGTCGCGTGCGGCGATCCAGGGTTTGTCGTGCATCTCACCGGCAGCGCGCACGGCTTCCAGCGCCTCGTCCTCGCGCAAGGCTTTCGGCACTGATTTCGGCAGCTTGGGTGTGCGCACGGTTTTCATCACCGGGTTGTGCAAGATGCCGCGCCGGTCAAGGAAACTGAAGAAGCCGCGCAGGGTCGACACCGCCCGCGCGGTCGAGGACCGTGCGAGGCCGCGATTGGCGCGGTCGGCCAAGTAACTGCGGATGTCCGCAGCAGTAATGTCTTTCAGCGCGGCAAGACTTGGCTCGCCACCGATGTGTTCGGTCATGAAAGACAGAAACGCCGCAAGGTCACGGGCGTAAGCGTCGGCGGTATGGGCGGAGGCACGACGCTCGGACTCAAGCCATTCGCGCCACGCGGCGATAGCGCGCGTCAGGTCGGCGGAAGCGCTGAACGAAATCTCGCGGGCGGTCAGAGTTCCAGCGACCACCAGCGTCCCACGGCATAGCGGGTGGTGTGCGCCAGGAACGCGAGCAACTCGGTTCCCTGGTCGGGGGCGAAGTACCCTGGTGTACGGCAGCCGACGGCGAACAGGCCAACCGGCAGGCCTTCGCCCGCGGGCAAGGTAATCAAGGCGTCTGAGCGCACCAAACCGGCGGCGGCGCCGTACAACGCGGCTTCGCCTTCAACGTCGGATCGAATACACCACGGCTGATCTTGAGTCAGGTGTGCGACCGCGCCTTCGGGCAGCGTGCGGATCACGCCGCCCGCATCGCCTGGGATTTGATCGGTCTCGAAGGCAATGGCGACGGCATCCACACCAAACTGCAGCGGCAAGTCTTCCTGCATGATCTGGGCGATCTCGCGGTAGTTGCCGGCATAGAGCATAGCCAGCGTGCTCTCGAGCGTATTTTCGACCATCGACATATTGGCGCGGGTGGTCGAGATGATCTGATCGCTGTTGGCTTTCAGATTGTCGACCTGGCGGCGCAGCCGGTCGACGATGAAGCGCTGCATGTCGACCACGACGGTTTCGTTGTCGAAACGCGTCTCGGGCGAAATCGCTTCCAACAGGTCGGGGTTGTTGAGCAGCAGGCGCGGGTTGCGCTTGAGGTAGGCGACCACGTCGGCTTCGCGCAGATCGGACTTCGCGGGCGGCGTGCTACTGGCGGCGTTCGCTTTGGCGTTGACCTGATCGGCCATGGTTCCCCTTCCCCTGCCGCCTGATCGGCTCCCGGTTGTCTTACTGCGGGTCATCCTTACCCCCAGCGTCCCGTCCGGTTCCGTCCGTCCTACGGCGTGTCATTTTACAGGATCGATTGGCCGGTTTTCGCCCAATCGTCGAGGAACGCTTTTAACCCTTTGTCGGTTAACGGATGGTTGAACAGCTGGCGCAAGGTGGCCGGCGGCATGGTCGAAACATGGGCCCCCAGCTTGGCCGCAGACACAACATGCATGGGGTGGCGGATCGAGGCCACCAATACCTCGGTTTTGTAGCCGTAATTCTTGTAAATCGTGCAAATGTCGGAAATCAGCCCCATGCCGTCGCTGCCGATATCGTCCAGGCGGCCCACGAAGGGCGAAATGAAGGTCGCGCCGGCCTTGGCTGCCAGCAGCGCCTGGGCGGGCGAGAAGCACAGCGTGACGTTGACCATGGTCCCATCGTCGGACAACGCCTTGCAGGTTTTGAGGCCGTCGGGTGTCAACGGCACTTTAATCGTGACGTGGGGCGCGATTTTCTTGAGGACGTTCGCTTCCTTCATCATGGTGGCGTGATCGAGCGCGGTGACTTCGGCGCTGACCGGTCCGGTCACCACCGCGCAGATTTCCGCGATCAGGTCGAGAAACTTCTTGCCGCTTTTGGCCGCCAGCGATGGGTTGGTGGTGACGCCGTCGACCATGCCGGTGGCGGCCAGGTCCTTGATTTCGGCGATATCGGCGGTGTCGACAAAGAATTTCATCTCGCGCGGCTTTCCCTAGGGTTAGTGTGACGTTGAGGTGGAGGCAGGTTGCGTTTCGCCGCCCCCGGACGCAAGAGTGTAGTCGATGAGTTCGATTGCAGCCACGCCCGCGACATCAGAGTTATCCACAGACGCGCCGCATGATGACACGCCCAGCGTGTTCGCACCGGGCGCGCGCGTGGCCGTGCTGCTGCCGCTACCGGTCGATGGCGCCTATGACTACGTGATCCCCGAGGGCGAGCCGATGCCGGCGGGCTCCATCGTCGAAGTTCCGCTCGGCCGGCGTTTCGAAATCGGCGTGATTTGGGGCGAGGGCAAAGGCGACATCGACGCCAAAAAAATCAAACCCATCGTCCATCGTATTCCATTGCCGCCGCTGCCCGATGTCTCGCGGCGGTTCATCGACTGGGTCGCGGCCTACACCTTGCAACAACCGGGCATCGTGCTGCGCATGACGCTCAATCCGGCGCGGCGCTGGAAACCGCCGGAGCCGGTGACGGTCATTCAGGCCAGTGGCGCGTCGTTGACGGCGCTGGGCCTCGCGCTCACGCCTGCGCGCGGCAAAGTCTTGGCTGCCGTATCGGGCGGAAAAACTTTCGACACCGCCGCCCAGCTAGCACGCGCCGCTGGGGTCAGCGGCGGCGTGATCGAAGACCTGATCGATAAGGGCGTCTTAAAGACGATCCCAATCTCACCGGCGTCGCCCTATGCCCTGCCGGGGCCCGTAAAAAAAGGCCCGGTACTTGAACCGGGACAAGCCGCCGCCGCGCGCGAACTGGTCGCCAAGGTGGGCCAAGGATTTTCGGTAACGCTGCTCGACGGCGTGACCGGGTCTGGCAAGACCGAAGTTTATCTCGATGCAGTGGCGGCGGCGTTGAACACGGGCGGTCAAGCGCTGGTGTTGTTGCCCGAGATCGCACTCACGTCCCAATGGCTCGATCGTTTTGTCCGCCGCTTCGGTTTCACGCCCGCC
>JAGREB010000263.1 GCA_020446775.1 Paracoccaceae bacterium | reverse complement strand
GAGCTTATTGACCGGCCGGCAGGATATCGCCATGGGCCTCAACCCCGACGCCATCGAAACGGTCCGCGCCGCCGGCGCAAAGGCTTATATATCGATCGAACCGGCGGTATTCGGAATTTCGTTCATCACGTTCAAGCCGGGCCCCTGGCAGGACGTGCGCGTGCGGCGCGCACTCAACATGGCTGTCGACCGGCAAAGAATCATCGATGCGTTGCTCGCGGGCGCAACCGTGCCGACCGGTCAGCCGGCGGCGCATGGTGTCATCGGCTATGACCCGGACATCGAACCCTACCCATACGACCCTGAAGCGGCGAAACGATTGTTGGCCGAGGCCGGATACCCCGACGGTTTCAGGTTCGTGCTGGAATGCGCGACCGGAATCGACCCCAACGATTCGTCGGTTTATCAGCAACTCCAAACCGATTTGGCGGCGGTGGACGTGAAAATGGACATCACGACCATGC
The DNA here is from genome assembly GCA_020446775.1 of Paracoccaceae bacterium. Lineage (GTDB taxonomy): Bacteria > Pseudomonadota > Alphaproteobacteria > Rhodospirillales > Rhodospirillaceae > VGEM01. The sequence continues at coordinate 9,653 of JAGREB010000263.1, read as the reverse complement.
CGCCGACGCAGTTCTTCAATGCGCTGCGCCTGACCGATTTCACCGGCGACGCGTTTCCGGTCGATTGGCCGTCGTGGCCGACCATGGACGTCACACGCGGGGTGCTCGCGCATTCCTGCGAGCGCATCAACCCGTGGTATTGCGATCCCGGCGCGATGCCGCTCTTGGTCAAGGCGCGCACCACGTGGGACCCTGACGAGGCCTTGGCCTTGAAGCGGGAATTGATGCGCCGCTACCATGACGCCGCGCCGGCGATTTTCATGTACGAAACGGCAAATTTCGTCGGGCTCTCGGAACGCGTGGCCGGATTTGATATCGTCAACGGCACCCATATCAGCTTCGAGACCGTCACGCTGTCGCCCTAATCCGTTGCAAGGATCGAATTCGTGAAAAATCTGCTCGCCTTGGCCTTGATCGCACTCCCGCTGTTCAGCGGCGACGGAAAAGCGGACGACCGTCCGGTGCGGATGGCGCTCGACTCTTTACCGCTGTCGTTCGGCGTGCCCTATCGCACGTCGGTGATCCCTAGCATTTACGTCACGGCCGCGCTGTTCGACGGTTTGACGCGCATCGACCCGGACGGAACGCTGAAACCGTGGCTCGCGACCGGCTGGGAAAGTTCGGACGGCGTGACATGGAGGTTCACGCTGCGCGACGACGTGAAGTTTTCCAATGGCGCGCCATTGACCGCCGAAGCTTTTGCGGTTGCGGCGAATTATCTCTCGACCGATGAAGCGATCCGCGAGGGCCTGCGGCGCGAGATCACGCCGCTCAAAGGCGGGCGTGTCATCGACGACCATACGGTCGAAATCACCTTGGCCGAACCCGACGCCACGTTTCCGCGCTCGGCGTCGGCGCTCTACGTCGCCGAACCGGGTGCGTGGCAAACCATGGGCCGCGATCAATTCGGCCAGACGCCGGTGGGCACCGGGCCGTTTCAACTGGTGCGGTGGGAAGCCAACAAGGCGGTGTTGAAAGCATTCGAAGGCTCGTGGCGCAAACCCAAGATCAACGACCTGGAGATCGTCGCCGTGCCCGACCGCGCGTCGCGGCTGCAGGCCCTGATCGCCGGGCAGGTCGATATCGCCGTCGGCCTCGCAGCCGGCGATATGGACATTGTCGAAGCCAACGGCGGCAAGGGATTGCGCTTCGCGTCGCCGCAAGTGGCCGGGTGGTATTTCATGCTGATCCGCGACGGCAAGCCGGTCGATACGCCGATGCAGGATGTTCGCGTGCGCCGCGCCATGGCGATGGCCATCGACCGCAAACTGATCGTCGATGCGCTGATGTACGGCGAGGCACGGCTGGCCACGCAACCGTCGACGGCCGCGGCCTATGGCCACAACCCCGACCTCAAGCCGCTGCCTTACGATCCCGAAGCGGCGAAAAAGCTGTTGACCGAGGCGGGTTACCCTAACGGCTTCGAAATGACCTTCATGGCGACCAGCGGCGCGGTCGGTGTCGATACTGAAGTTGCCCAAAAAGCCGCCGACGATCTGTCGCGCATCGGCATCAAAGTGACCATTCTGACCGAGCCCGTGCCGCAATTTCTGCAGCACCTGAGCCGCGCCACGTTTCCGACCGATGCGTTCACCGGCGCTTGGCCGGCGGAACCGAGCATGGATGCGATCAGGACAATGCGCCTTCATTCCTGCTTGAGGCGCGAGCCGTTTTATTGCGATCAGCGAATCATGCCGGCGATCGAACGCGCGATGACGACCATGGACGAAGCCGAAGGATTGAGGCTGCGGCACGAGGTGATGAAATTCTACCACGACGAGGTTTCGGGGATTTATTTCTTCGACGGAACCGTCTTCGTCGGCGCCGCTGATTACATCGATGGCATGTCGATGGCGCACAACATCATCGCCTTCGACCAAATCAGGTCGGCGCGTTAACCGCGGGGCCCCCTTGTCGGATCGCTCAGGCCCGGGTCCAGACGTAAAAGACACGCGCAAGCGCCTTCCGCTTTCGATTGTGCTGCTGGCCGTGATCCTGCCGCTGATGGCGGCGGTGGTCGGGATCGTGATTTGGCAGAACTACGAGAAAAGCACCGAGACCGCGCTCAACGCGGGACGGCAATTGTTCACCAATCTCAAGACCGAAGTCGCGCTGCAACAGACATCGTTGCTCGGGCCGGTCAAATCCGCACTCGACGTTTTGGCGGCCAGCCCCGAACTGACGCCGGACGGTCTCGATGCGTTCGAAAAGCCTTTCATGGCACTGCTCGACGCCTATCCGCATATGGCGGCGATCCGCGCGGGATTCGAAACCGGCGACGTGCTCGAGGTGGTCACCGTCAGGGCGATGTACGGCGGTACGATTGCCACCATCGCTGCCGATGATCGCGTGAAATTCGCCGCGCGGCGTACGCGGCCTGGAAACGGATCGCCGCAGTGGCGATTCTTCGATCGGCGGCTCGAGGCTTTATCCGGGACCACCGAAACGCCGATAGGTTCCGATCCCTTGCACATGCCGTGGTACGTCGCCGGGATGAACGCGCCCGGCCTCGAGCTTGAAACCTTACCCTACATTTTAAGCGATACCGGAACCGAGGGCATTTCGGCGACGCGCGGCATCGTCACAGCGAATGGCGTGACCGGCGCGCTCGCCGCCGACATCGCATTGCGCCAGTACTCGCTGCCGCTGGAAAACATCCTGACCGAGCCCGAGCAGCAAGTTTTTTTGTTCACGGGAAACGGATTACTGCTGGCCAACACCGACTATGGCGCGGTTGTCCCGGATATGTCGACAGCGCCGATTCCGGGCGATCCGGTGAAACTGCGCCAAGTGGATTCGCTATCCCAACCGGCCGCGCAGGCCATCGTGCGCGAATTCAAAGCGATGGGTTCGAGTTTCAGTTTGCGCACGCTGGCCATCGGCGAATCGCAAATCATGGCGTCTGTGACGCGGCTCGCGGTCGGCGACGGCCCTGACGGCAGCGGTGTCTATCTGGCCTTCGCGCTGCCCGTGAGCACCTTTACCGGCGTGTTCATCGGCATCGGGCGCGACGCGGCGTTGTTTTCGCTGGCCGTATTGGTGTTGAGCATTCCCATCATTGTCGTCATTGCCGGCCGCCTGACCGCACCGCTCGCCAACTTGGCGCGCGCGACGGATCGCATCGCCAAACTCGACCTTTCCGCGCGCGTGTCGGAACCGACCTCGATTGCCGAGATCGCGACCTTGGGACGTTCGCTCGACCGCATGACATCGGCGTTGACCCAGATCGCCAAGTTCGTACCGAAGTCCTTGGTGCAGGATTTGATTCAGTCGGGCGCGGATTTGGGCGTCGGCGGTGAGCGGCGCGCCATCGGCGTGTTGTTCACCGACGTCAAGGACTTCACGCCGCTGTCGGAGTCCCTGCCGCCGGAAGAGTTGATGGCGCAGATGTCGGCGTATTTCGATGCCGTGGTGCGCGTGGTGCTGGAACATTGCGGCACCGTGGACAAATTCGTCGGCGATGCGGTGTTTGCGTTTTGGAACGCGCCCACGTTGCAATCCGATTTTGAAATCGCGACCTGCCGCGCAGCGCTCGCGGTCAAGGCGGCAACCAATGCGCTCAACGAAACGTGGCGTCAGGAAGGTAAGCCGGCTTGGTACACGCGGATCGGCGTGCACACCGGTGACGCGGTCGTCGGCAACGTCGGATCGTCGGACCGGCTCGACTACACGGCGATCGGCGACACGGTGAACATGGGCAGCCGCATCGAAGGCCTGAACAAGTTTTACGGCACTCAGATTCTCGTGAGCGACGCCATGGCGGCGCGGGTTCAAGAAGTTTTTCTGTTGCGGCCGGTCGATACCGTGGTGCCGAAAGGCGGTTCGGCGCCGTTCAAGATTTGGGAGCTTGTCGGCGAACGCGATCAAATCAGCGGCGAGGACTCCGCGCGTTGCGAGGCGTGGCATGGCGTCGCGGCAGCCTGTCAGCGGCGCGATTGGCGTAGCGCCGCTGCGGAACTGACGCGTTATCGCGCCATGGCGCCCAATGACGGAGTCGCCGCCGTCTATGCGGCGCGACTCGCCAAATTCGAGCGGGACCCGCCGCCACCGGAATGGGATGGCGTCGAACGATTCTCGGATAAGTAGAAAAACCAACCGCCTATAAGTCCAGGCTATGAAATTTGCCGACCCGGAAGCGAGTCGGGCTTGGATTCCGTCCCCAGTATGCAAAGTTTTCCACATGGGAGCGTGGCGGGCACGCGCACGAAGGACCGGGGAACACGGTCCATGCCGTAACCGCCGACATGGGGCACAGCGGGTTGCATCGGGCGACCCGGTCCATTGCGAGACTGTGCAGATGCAAACTTTGCCTGAAGCCGCCCCTATTCTTCACACCGACGACATCATGCTTGCCGCGTTTCACGCGATGCCCGCAGCCTTGGCGATCGTCGATCAATTTGGAACCGTGGTCGCACGCAATCGCGCATTCAATCAAACGGTCGGATGGCCGGCATGCGGAATGGCGAAGGCGGGTCCGACGTTCGACCGTCTGTTTGCGCTGACCGATCAGCCAAGGATTCGTTTGTTGCTGAACGCGGCACGATTGGGACAAGCGAACGACGAAGCACGGCTGCAAACAACCGGTGGGTCGACGCACTTGGTTCGTGTAAGTGCGAGCCGGGTTCAGACACTGGGCCGCGGACCGATGGTTGCGATCAGTTTGGTGGACTCACCGGTGAATTTGGCGGCGAGTTCGGCGGCGAATTCGGCAGTGAGTTCGGTGGCCTCGATGCACGACAACGATGATGTGGACCAGACCAGAATCGCGATGCTTTATCATGATTTGCGCACGCCGCTGAACGCCATCCAGGGATTTGGAGAAATGCTGGCGGGAGACGTCTTGAGACACGGCATCGCGCATCAGTACCGCGCTTATGCCGAACATATCGTGGGCGCGGCTTCGCAACTGCTGTCTTCGTTTGAACGCGTCCTTGCGGTGCGTCCGCACCGGCGCGCGCAACGCGAGCCGGATCTGCAAAACAGCAACGTCATCGCGTTACGGCCCGTGGACGGCGGATTGCAAAACCCCGTTCAAGAGCACAAAGTGTCCTAAAGGCTAGGTAAGCCGTTCAGGTGAGGACCGAGACCGCATAAATGCCGATCAGCGATTCACTCACCCGCCGTCGATTGGGCGCGATCACGACCGGCGCTTTATTCGCTTATCCGTGCTTGGCCAAAGAGAATGCGAACGTCGCGCCGGCAGTCGATGTCGCGGTCGCGTGGCTGGCCGACGGCGATCCCATCACCGCACCGGGACGGGCGGCGCGGCTGATCGACGACATTGCGAACACCGGTCCACACCCGGAGATGATCGTACTGATGGCCCGCGAACCGGCACGCGGCAGCTTGCAGGTTCAATCCGAAGCGCTGACCGCGCAGGCCAAGGGTTGGGGAATCGAGTTCAGGATTCTCGAATCGCCTGCCGATATGCCGGCCAGACACCACGATCTGGTGACCCTACAGCACATTCCCCAGAGCACTCTTGGCTGATTCTTGGGCGGCGCTTGCCTAAAGCGAATCCGGAATCAAATCCCGCGCAACGAGACGCTCGATATAGCCCGCAAAGTGCGCCTGAGTATGCGGCCTGTCGGCAAGCTCGAGCCAGTTCTGTTCTGCGAAGGCCAGGACCGCCGGCTCGTCGTGCGCGGCTTCCCATAAGATCCCGAGCAGGGAGGCGAGATTCTCCTCATCCTCCTTGGTGGCGTTGTCGACGCAGGCCGCGGCGTTGGCTTCGGCGACGCGGCCCGTTTCGGGGCCGGCGCCAAGTCCGAAGTCGTACAGCGCGCGCCGTGCGGAAGGTGCGATTTGCCAGTGCGCGATTTCGTGGAACACGACCGAGGTTTCCGAGCGGGTGCGGATGACACGGCCATCCCAACTGAATGCATTGGCGGGATCGTCGTCGAGGGTCGCGATGCCGAGGCGCGCGGCCAGATCGACGGCCTTCCCGCGCCCGGCGTCAAGATCGGCCGTGAAGTTCGGCGCGAACCTGCGCGTATCGGCGATGCGGCGAAACAGCGCGCGCGCCGTCGGCCATGGCCCAAGGTCCGCATCGAAGCGGTCGAGCAGCGCCGGGAGTTCCAAGGGATCGATGGGCGTCAAGATCATGTGTGCTCTCGTGAAGCAACCGTTCCTAGTGTCTGGACGCGATTGCGTCTAGATTTGAGTGACGCTGTTTGAGGAGAAACCCCATGCCCGAGTTCAAGCTTCCACGCGGCCCGATTGTGCCGCCGCGCCGCGACATCCTCACCGGTTTGGCGGGCGCGCCCCTGGCCGCCGGCGCCATCGCGACTGGCGCCATGACTACCGGCACCATGATCCCGACACCGGCCAAAGCGGCGGTGGGCGATTCCAAAATCAGGATGGGGATGCCCCTGTTGGTGCGCCACGAAGGCACCTGGGAAGGCACCTACACCTACATCACACCCGAGATGAAGGTGAACGACAAATACGACTTCCGCATCAACGTGAAATTTCCCGAGGACGAACACGGCGGGGTGACCTATCGCCAGGAAAGTTTCTACACCTGGCCCGACGGCCGTACTCGGGATTTGATGTTCGAAGCGCAGTACATCGGCAACCGTACCGCGACATTCGAAGGCCGCATTTCCGGTTGGATGACCGAGGTCGATGAACGCACCCTGTACACAACGTACTGGTATGAAGACCAGCCGGGGATCGATGTTTGCGAGATGATTCAGCTCGCGCCGAACGGCATCGACCGCGGCCGTACTTGGCATTGGTTCAAAGACGGCAAGCTGTTCCAACTCACCTTGGTCAACGAACGGCGCGTCGCCTAACCGGACGGAATCGGTTCGATCTGCTCCGGGTGGGTGACTTCGATCATCGGCCCGTTGCGCGAAACCAGCCAGCCGCGCACTTCGATTTTCGCGCCTTCCAGCGCAAGCGGGTCGACGCCTGCCCGATCGAACGTGCGCCAATCGCGGCGGTCGATGGAGACCGTGAAGTCGGTGCGAAAGTCCGCGCCGAAGTTGAGGTAAATGCGCTCGCGAACTTTGGCGGCATCACGGACGACGCCCGCCACGATTTGAAACGACCCGGTTTCGCGCTTGAGCGCTTCGGCGTCGCCGGCATCGCGGATGGCATAAAACGGGTGCGCCCAGATGCCGCGTTTCGCGTTGCGGGCATCACGTTCTTGCGCGCGCAGCTCGGCGATCAGGACGCGGTTGTCGGCGAATGTGTATATCCGCGCCATGCCGAGCCGAAGCATCTCGCCTTGAATCCACAGTCCATCGTCGCGCAGGATATGCGCAAGCGTGCGGCCGTTGCGGTCGCGCCGTGTCGGTCCGAAGGCAAGCGTAACGGTCCGGCCGTCGATCAAATCCGCAAGAGCCGCGCGTGCGGCATCTGCCAGAGGCCAGGATTGAAATCCGCGCCGGCCCAGTGGCAATTTGGGCGCTTGAATACCCACCAGCCGGATATCCGCATCGATTGAGTCGATCTTGATCGTATCGCCGTCGATGACGTCGATAACGTTTCCGCTTGGGCCGAGAGGGAGTGTAGCAACGCCCGCCGGTTCGGCGGCGTTGGTCTCGGGGATCAGGCCGAGTGACAAGCCGAGTGACAATACGAAGACGGCGAGAATCGGCCTTAATTTGCGCATCGGCCAATTCTATAGTCTTGCTTTGGAGAATTACACGGAGAGTTGACGATGCATGCGTGTTCGTCCGCGCACCACCATTCGCCCCGCCTCAACCGGCGCGACCTGCTGCGCGGGCTGACGGCCGGCTCGGCGCTTGCTTGCGGGTGCGTGACACTGTCGAGTTGTGCCACCAATCCCGCCACCGGCGAACAAACTTTGGCGCTGTCCTCGATCAACGACGACGTCCGCACCGGCGCCAAGCAATACCCCGAACTGATCGCGGCCTTTGGCGGCGCATATGACACTGGGCGGCTGCAAAGTTACGTGACCGCAGTTGGGCGCAAGGTCGCGGCCTACACTGAACTGCCCGATCTGCCGTACGAGTTCACGGTCCTCAACAGCCCGATCATCAACGCCATGGCTTTGCCCGGCGGCAAGATCGCGGTGACGCGCGGCCTGCTGGCCCTCGCGAGCACCGAGGCGGAATTGGCCGGCGTGCTGGCGCACGAAGTCGGTCATGTTAATGCCCGCCACGGCGCGCAAAGCCAAGGCCGCGCCACCATCGCGCAGCTGGGGCTTGCGGTCTTGGGAATCGCCACGGGATCGAAGGAACTCGTCAATCTCGGCTCGTCGCTGGCGCAATCGTTCCTGCAAAAATATTCGCGCGATCAGGAGTTCGAGGCGGACTCGCTGGGTGTGCGTTACCTGTCGCGCGCCGGGTACGATCCGGCGGCCATGGCGTCGTTCCTGGGCTCGATGCACGAACAAAGCCAAGTCGAAGCGCAAATGCAGGGCCTGCCGCCCGGTCAGGTCGACGAATACAACATCATGTCGTCGCATCCGCGCACGGTCGAGCGCGTGCAACAGGCCGCGCAACAGGCCGGGGCGATCACGGTCGCCAATCCGGTCGTCAATCGCGAGGGTTATCTCGGTTCGATCAACGGCATGGTTTTCGCCGACGACCCGTCGCAGGGTTTCGTGCGCGGCCAGACGTTCATCCATACGGGCTTAAGCATTACCTTCACCGTGCCGGACGGATTTACGTTGCGCAATTCGACCGAGAATGTGACCGCGCAAGACAAATATGGCTCCGCGATCGTGTTCGACATGGCGCCGGTGCAGCGCAGCCGCACGCTGATCGAATACCTTCAAAACGAATGGGTGACCGATATCCGCCTATCCGGCCTTGAAAACCTGCAAGTCAACGGCATGGCGGCGGCAACCGGGACGGCCCGGGTGCAATCGTCGAATCGTGTCGCGGATTTGCGGGTGATCGCGTTCAATGCCGGTAGCGGGCGCGTCTATCGGTTTCTGTTCGTGACCGATCCGCGCGTGACCGACGCACAGAGCCGCGCCTTGCGCGAGACCACCTATAGCCTGCGCAGGATCGACGCCGCGGAAGCCGCCAAGATCAAGCCGTTGCGCATCATTGTCGCCCAGGCCCGCGACGGCGATACCGTCGACGCCTTGTCCAGGACGTTGCCTTACGGCCAATTCAACGACGAATGGTTCCGCCTGCTCAACGACCTCAAACCCGGCGAGGAAGTCGCCGCCGGCCGCACGATCAAGATCGTGACGAGTTGATCGGGATTGACCGCGGCAATCGCTGCACAGACACCAATTTCGCGATGTCATCGCCCGATTTATTCGGGCGATCCATGGCGCCGTTGGCACCGGCGTGCATTTTGGAGATGGACCACCCGAACAAGTCGGGTGGTGACGGGAGAAAGGTTTTCGCGTCAGAATCTTTAACAACGCGAAAGCGCTCGCTCCCAAAATAAAAACGGCCCCGCGAACGGGGCCGTTTTTCCTTTTATCCGGCGGTCTCTCACGCTGCGTTGAGCAGCTTCTCCAACTTCGCCGTTGCCGCTTCGGGCTTGATCTTTTCGACAGCGGCCATTTCATGCGCTAGGCGTTCCAGCGCCTGTTCGTAGATTTGGCGTTCGCTGTAGGACTGTTCCGGCTGGCTCGCGCCACGGTGTAAGTCACGCACCACTTCGGCGATCGACACCGGGTCGCCCGAGTTGATCTTGGCTTCGTATTCCTGGGCGCG
>JAGREB010000022.1 GCA_020446775.1 Paracoccaceae bacterium | reverse complement strand
TTTTGAGGCGGGTATTGCCGTGGATAGGTGGCAGGTTCGGGCCGCGTCAGTTCGCCGCGTTTCCCGCACGAAGAAACGGTTACGCCCAGGCATGCGACCACGGCCAACAATGTCAGCCAGCGAATTACCATTTTAACTTGCTCCCGAGATAGCGCTCGCGTGCCGCCTGGGCCTGGGCGCGAACGTTCGACGGTGCGGTGCCGCCATAGCTCGTCCGGCTTGCCGCCGCCGCTTCGACCGTCAAGACATTGAAGATGTCGGCCGTAATGCGTTCATCGATGCCCTGCAGGTCGGCCAAAGTCAGTTCGCGCAATTCCACGCCTTTTGACTCGGCCAGCTTCACGGCTTGACCGGTGATGTGGTGCGATTCCCGGAACGGCACGTTCAGTTTTTGCGTCACCCAATCGGCGAAGTCGGTGGCAGTCGAATAACCGAGGCGCGCGCTCGCGGCCATGCGTTCCTTATTCGGTTGCATGTCGTCGGCCATGCCCATGGTCGCTGCCAGGCACAGTTCGAGCGTGTCGAACACGCCAAACACCGCTTCCTTATCTTCCTGCATGTCCTTCGAGTACGTCAGCGGCAACGCTTTCATGACGGTCAGCAGGCCCATCAAGGCGCCGATCACGCGCCCCGATTTGGCGCGCACCAGTTCGGCCGCGTCCGGATTGCGTTTCTGCGGCATCATCGAGCTGCCGGTGGTGAAAGCGTCCGTCAGCGTCACGAAACCGAACTGCGGACTGAACCAAACGACCAACTCCTCGGCGAAGCGCGACATGTGCACGGCAAGAATGCTGGCCGCGGCCAGAAACTCGAGCGCGAAATCGCGGTCCGAAACCGCGTCCATGGAGTTCGCCATCGGGCGGTCGAAATCGAGATTGCTGGCAGTCGATTGGCGGTCGATCGGAAACGACGTCCCGGCCATGGCGCCCGCGCCGAGCGGGCATTCGTTCAGCCGCCGCCGCGCATCGGCGAACCGGCCCCGGTCGCGTCCGAACATTTCGACATAAGCGAGCAGATGGTGGCCGAATGTCACTGGCTGTCCGACTTGCAGGTGGGTGAAACCCGGCATCACCGTGTCGGCGTTGGCTTCGGCCTTGCCGATCAGCACGTCCTGAAGCTTCTTGATTTCGTCGTCGAGTGTGTCGATTGCGGCCCGCACCCACATACGGAAATCCGTGGCAACCTGATCGTTGCGCGAGCGCGCCGTGTGCAGCCGTCCGCCCGCCGGTCCGACCAGGGCCGTCAGGTGCTGTTCGACGTTCATGTGGATGTCTTCGAGCGCCTGCTTGAACGGGAAGTTGCCGTTGGCGAGCTCAAGCTCGATGCGTATCAGGCCTTGTTTAATGGCTGCGCTGTCTTCCTTGCTGATGATGCCCTGCTCGGCCAGCATTTCGGCGTGCGCCATGCTGCCGCGCACATCCTGCTTTCCGAGACGCCGGTCGAAGCCCAGCGACACGTTGATCTCGTTCATGATGGCCGACGGGCCAGCCGAAAAACGGCCGCCCCACATCTTGCTGGTCATGTGCTACCTTCGCGTGCCATTCACCGGCTGCATCGAACAGTGTGGAGACGACAGGACCATGGATCAACCGCGGACTTTGAAAGGGCTGATCGTTGCGGCCGTAGCCGTCGGGGCGGTGCTTATCACCGCATTGGTAATGCTGGCAAGCGGCGACCCGGACCGGGCGGTCGTCGAGACCGATGTCGCTGTCTCGGCCAAGCCGGCCGCGCCCGCTTCCGAATCGGCGGCAAATCCCGCCGGCAAGATCAAATGGCACGATCAACCTGCGCCCGCGGCGTCGACCGTTTTCCAGGACTCCGACGGCAACGACCGTACGCTCGCCGATTTCGCCGGGCAGGTCCTGGTGGTGAATTTTTGGGCGACGTGGTGCGCGCCGTGCATCAAAGAAATGCCGACACTCGAACGCTTGCAGCAAAACCTGGGTGGGCCGGCATTTCGGGTGCTCGCGATTTCACAAGACCGCGAAGGGTTGAAGGTGGCCAAGCCGTTCGTCGTCGAGAATGGGTGGGCCGACCTTCCGCTTTACGCCGAACCGAATGCGCGGTTCGCGCGCGACGCGGCCTTGCGCGGTTTGCCGACGACGATTGTGGTCGATAAGCAAGGCCGCGAAGTCGCCCGGCTCGAAGGGACAACCGAATGGGATGCGCCTGAAGTGATCGCAGCGCTGACCCCGTTGATCACCGCGGCGGATTAGCGCTCCACGCGAGCGGGATTCCGTTGCGTTCGAACACATTGCGCATGATGAGCGCTATGACGATTGCCACGTATGCGCCCGCAATCACGTCGGCGGTATAATGCACGGTGATAATGAACCGGCTTGCGCCGACTAAAACGGCCAGCGACCAAAACACTGCTCTCCAGCGCGGCCAAATGAAGCCGCACGCCACCATGGCTGCAAAAATCGACTGTGTATGACCCGAAGGAAACCCGGATTTTTTCAAATCCAGTGCGAACGGCACGAAGCCATAAAGCGAATCCTCGAACAGATATCGCGGCCGGTAGCGCCCGAAAATCATTTTCAGAACGTTGACCAGCGTTCCCGAAGTCGCCATCGATACGACCACGAATACCATCGACCGTACGCGCCGGCGCAATAGCCAACGAAAGTCGCCCTCCGCCCGACGCGATCGCAGCCAAAGCGCGAGGGCGGCGACGACGGCCAACGCGTACCACACCCCGCTTTCGCCTAAATGGGTGATGATCCGGAACGCCGCGACGAAACCGGTCTCGTTGAGCGACTTGAAATAATTGGCAACCGGTTGGTCGACCCATGTCACGAAAATTGCGCATACCGCGACAACCGGCGGTATGGTGACGAGGAGCATGCGCCAGGGAAGCGCCTTTAGGGCGCCAAAAGCCAGCGGGTCGCGCGGCGCGCTTGCGGTATCGAGATTGGACTTCGAGTTGGCCGCGTCATTCATTATCAGCCGGTCCGCCGGTCGATTGCACGCGCAGCACGATCAAGGTGACCTGAGCGCCGCGTCCGTAGTTGTAACCCGAGATTTCGGCGATGCGAGTCAAATTCTTCCCCGCAGATTCCACGCCGGCCAAGACCGCTATGAGATTTTCCTGGGAAATGGCGACCACCTCGGCGCGGCCCTCGACCAGTGCGGCGACCGCTTCGGCGCTGCCGGTCAGTTTTGTGTCAGTACCGAGTAGGAAAACAGCAGACGGCTCGTGGTAACCGACGAGTACAGCCGGAAGGGCGCTGTCCTGGGCCGCGATGACGTCCGCCAACCGGCGGCTGACGTTTAAAGCGCCGATCTGCGGCAGAACGGAGCCGAACAAGACGCTGAATATAATGGCAATGCAAAGGGCCACGCGCCAGACGGCGACCTGAATCCCCCAACGCGCCAACGGCACGCCGGCCGCCGCCGTCACGGCCAACGCCATCGCGCCGCCGATCGGGATCGTGTTCAAGTACCCGCTGGCATTGACGGCCGCGAACCCGGCGAGGACCAGAAGCGCAATGGCAACGTGGATGGAAACCGCCGTGTATCCTAACGCACGCACCGTGCGCGGTGCTTTGCTCAGCGGAATTTCAATCGATACAGCCGCGAGCAAGGCCAAGGCCGGGAAAACCGGCAACACATAATGGGGAAGTTTGGTCGGCGTCAGTTCCAACAGCAGCCAAAACGGGATCAGCCAAGCCAAGCAATATCTCACCGCCGGTCGGTCGCGTTGGGTCCACGCGTTCCAGGCGATCAACGGAAGGGTCGCCGCCCACGGCCAAAATGTCACCATCGTCGCCAAAGCGTGACTGCCGGGCGGTGCGCCGTGGCTTTCGCGCGCGCCGGCCAGCTTGGGCAATAGATCTTCGCGCACCGCGGTGGCGGCCAGGCGCGCGGCTTCGTCCCAACCCGTCACCAGCGGCCAAATCGCGATCACCCCCGCGGCGAGAAAGATTCCAGGCGCCGGCCGCAGGTTGGCGATCCATTTCGCGCCGTGGTCGGCGATGGCGATGCCGATGACGGCGGTAACGAAGACGATCACGAGCACCGGTCCCTTGATGAGGACGCTGAAGCCAAGCGCAGACCAGAAGGCCGCCGCGAGAGGTAACGGCAAGGGTTTCCCGGGCGCGCGTGTATAGGCAAGCATCGTGACGCCGAAGCACACGGCGCTTAGGCCGAACAGCAAAGCATCGGCTTTGGCCAAGTGTGCCTCGATTGCGACCAGAGCCGAGGTCGCGAGAACGATGCCGGCAAGCAAACCGGTCTTTGGGCCTGCAACAGCGCGTCCAGTTGCGAATGTCGCCAATACCGCAAGCCATACGGCAATCACGCCGGGGACGCGGTACGCCGCGATCACGTCGGGTTTGCCGCCCGCGAACGCCTTCACCGCAGCGGCTTGCACCCAGTGCGTTCCCGGAGGCTTCCTGTCGCGCAGAACGTCTTGAAATAGAATGTGCGCGAAATCGCCGGTTTCGACCATTTGCTTGGTCGCCTGCATGAAGCGCGCTTCGTCGCGATCAACCGGCGCGAGCTTGAAGATGCCCGGCACGGCCGTAAAAAAAACAAGCAAGCTTAAGACGAAGTAAGGTCTAAGGCCGGCAATCCAATAATCGACGCGCCGAACACGCATCCACCACGCCGCAAGGCCGGCCGACGCGCTGGCCGATGCGCCATCGGTCATCTTTGATGGCGCACCCGGGTCCGTCACTCTTCGCCGCGAGGTTGATTAACGGGTCGGAACCGGCTCGGCGCCGGAATAGTCGTAAAATCCCTTGCCGGTCTTGCGGCCGAGCCAGCCGGCTTCGACGTATTTCACCAGCAACGGGCACGGACGGTACTTGGTGTCGGCGAGGCCGTCGTGCAGCACCGTCATGATCGCGAGACACGTGTCGAGGCCGATGAAATCCGCAAGCTCAAGCGGTCCCATCGGATGATTGGCGCCCAGCTTCATCGCCTGGTCGATGGCTTTGACCGTGCCGACGCCTTCATACAGGGTGTAGATGCCCTCGTTGATCATCGGGATCAGAACGCGGTTAACGATGAACGCCGGGAAGTCTTCGGACGAGACCGTCTGTTTGCCCAGCTTCTCGGCGAATGCGCGCACAGAAGCGAAGATCGATTCTTCCGTGGCAATGCCGCGGATCAACTCGACCAGCTTCATGACCGGCACCGGGTTCATGAAATGCAGGCCCATGAAGCGTTCCGGTCGGTCGGTGCCCGCACCGAGGCGGGTAATCGAGATCGACGACGTGTTGCTGCACAACAGCGCTTCCGGCTTCAGGACCGTGCAGACGTTCTTGAAGATTTGCTTCTTGACCGCTTCGTCTTCGGTCGCGGCTTCGATGACGAGATCGCGGTCGCTCAAGGATTTCAAATCGCCCGAGGTCTTGATCCGGGCCAACGCTTCGGTCTTGTCGGCCTCGGTGATCAGGCCGCGATTGACCTGACGGTCCAAATTCTTGCCGATGACGCCGAGCGCGCGCTTCAAGGCGTCTTCATTGATGTCATTGAGAACGATGTCGTATCCGGCCAGTGCCGAGACGTGAGCGATCCCCGAACCCATTTGACCGGCACCGATGACACCGACGGTTTTGATTTCGATCGGTGGCTTCGACACTTTTCCTGCGGCGGAAGCGGGTGCGCGCCTTGCGTTCTCGTTCATTTTTTGACCTTTCTGGAGTGGCGTTTGATTTGGCATCGCGGCGCGGCGTCAGCCCAGCGCTTGCGTCAGTTCCGGAACGACCTGGAACAAATCGCCGACCAAGCCGTAATCGGCGACCTGGAAGATCGGCGCTTCCGAGTCCTTGTTGATGGCGACGATGACTTTGGAATCCTTCATGCCGGCCAGGTGCT
>JAGREB010000262.1 GCA_020446775.1 Paracoccaceae bacterium | reverse complement strand
CGGCCAGCTTCCAGTACTTGAGCGTGCTTGAAGTCGACGTGGTCAAGCTCGACGGCAGCGCGGTCAAGAACGCGCAGGCCGCGCCCAAGGGCCGCGCGTTCCTCAGGGCACTGACGACGCTGTGTAAGACGATGAAGGTCGAGACCATCGCCGAGATGGTCGATAGCCGGGAAACGCTCGAGTTCGTGCGCGATTGCGGCGTCGAGTACGTGCAGGGCTTCCTGTTCGGTAAGCCCGATCCCGACCCGTGGCAGTTCATCACCAAGCTCGACCGCCGTCTGTTCGCCGACAGCAAGAAATAGCGCCGGCCTAAGGTCCTCGAATCACGTTGTTATTTAGCCCGGCGCACAATGTTTTCGCCGCGTGAGCGCCGGTGTGCGCCACATTGCCGCTTGCCCGTCACAGGCGCATGATGAACGCCGGTGAGGTGCCAAGGGGAAGCCGATCATGCATTTCAATCGCCGCTCATTGTTCGGAGCAACCGCCGCCGCCGCCGGGACGGCGTTCGCCGGCCGCGAGGCCGAAGCCAAATTGCCGAAAGGGACCGACGTCGAACCGCGCGGGACGAACGGCATTCTCGAACGGCTGCCGACCCTCGATCTCGAATCCAACGAAGAATTCCTGATGAGCTTCCGCATGTGGGTCAACGGTCCGCTCAACCGCGCGGCCATGCGTCGCGCAAACGAAATCATCAAAGCCAAAGGCCGCGATCCGAAAGCCGAAATGGATATGGCCGAAGCGGTCGAGTTGCTGAAGGACGATCCGACCATCGCCGTCCGCAATCATACCTGGTCGCGCTGTCAGCAACTTACGTTCAACAATCTCCGCCGTGAGTTTCACGGCAGCTATGATGCGTACATGACCGAGATGGAAGCCGCCGACAACGCCGGGCCGGGCACGCTCGAACTCAATCCGGACATGAAGATGCCGGACTACGCCCGCCACGAATATCACACCCAACCGGGCGGTTACGTCGGCGATCCGTTTGCCGGGCACATGTATCATTACCTCACCAACAATTTTAACGAAGGCCGCAACGATCAGGACGAACTGCATCGGCGCATGGCGAATGCGCTCGTCCTTCCAGCCGACGGCAAACTGAAGCGCGTGCTCGACCTGGGGTGCGGCATCGGCCGCCAAACCATCGCGCTTAAACAGCGCTTCCCCGACGCCGAGGTCTGGGGTATCGACTTCGGCGGGCCATTGGTGCGCTATGCCCACGTGCGCGCGGTCGATATGGGGGTCGATGTCAATTTCGCGCAGCGTCTGGGCGAGGACAGCAAATTCCCGGACAACCATTTCGACGTCATCACCAGCTACATCATTCACCACGAAGTGCCGGCCGAGATTTCGCGTAAAATCCTGAAAGAGGTCGCGCGCATCCTGCGGCCCGGCGGGCACTACTACCCGATCGATTTCTACACCACCGGTTCACAACCGCCGCGCGACCCTTACGGCAAGCTGCGTAGCTGGGTCAGCCACCGCTGGGTGCACGAGCCGTGGATGCTGCAATACGGCGTGCTCGATTTCGAAGGCGCGGCGCGTGACGCGGGGCTCGAGGTCGGCAAAGCCGGAACGTCGGGTTTCGGCGGCCGCCCGAATACAATTTTGACGAAGCCTGCTTAAGCGTTCGCCAAACCGGCGGCGTATTGCTTGATCTTGGCGACCATCGCCACCAACCCGTTGCGGCGGCTGGGGCTCAAGTGCTGTTCGAGGCCGAGCGCGCGTAACGCCTCTTCCGCGTCGATCCCCGCGACTTCGGCCGGCGTCTTGCCGGAGAACAAGCTCGCCAGCACCGCGATCAGCCCTTTGACGATGTGGGCATCGCTGTCGGCGGCAAAGGCGAACTTGGCGGGGTCGTCCTTTGCATGCCCTGGCACCAGCCACACCTGGCTCATGCAGCCGCGCACTTTCAGGTCCTCAGTTTTCAGCGCGTCCGGGAACGGCGGCAGCTTCTTGCCGAGATCGATGATGTAGCGGTAGCGGTCCTCCCAATCGTCCAGCAGCGCGAAATTCTCCTCAAGCTCCGCAAACGAGAGCTCGGGCGCGATCATGACGGGTGCGGCGGCGGTATCGGGCACAGGTTCGACTTCGAAGGTGAGGGGGCTTGCTGTCCCGGCTAAACTAGGGAAATTGTTGGAACCCGCAAGTCCTGCCGTTTAAGTGTCATGTCCGACGACCGCATTGTTATTACGCCGCGCCTATCGCTCGATCCCGACGAGATCGAGGTCACGTTCATCCGCGCCGGAGGACCGGGCGGCCAGAACGTCAACAAGGTTTCGACGGCTGTGCAGCTCCGGTTCGATGCCGCCAACTCGCCGTCGCTGACGGAAGCCGTGCGCCGTAAGGCGATCACACTCGCGGGGCGTCGCGCAACCAAGGACGGCGTGATCGTCATCGCCGCACAAAGTCACCGCACGCAGGAACGCAATCGCGCCGACGCCATCGAACGCCTGGTCGAACTGCTGCGTGCCGCGACCCATGTGCCGAAGTTCCGCGTTGCGACAAAAGCAACCCGCGCCTCGAAAGAGCGGCGCCTGAAAAGCAAGCAACGCCGGTCGGCGGTCAAAAGCAAACGCCGGGTTAGCGGTTGGGACGATTAACGCCTACTGCGCGGCGACTAGCGCGTCGTGACCGACGTTGCTGTTGAACTGCAACTTGGCGAGACGCGCATACATCGGATTGCTGACCAGCAATTGATCATGACGTCCGGTATCGATCAAACGGCCCTGGTCGACGACGGCGATGCGGTCGGCGTTGACCACGGTGGCGAGACGGTGCGCGATGACCATCGTGGTGCGCCCGCCGATCAGTTTCTCGATGGCCTTTTGAACAAGCCGCTCGTTCTCGGCGTCCAGCGCGCTGGTGGCTTCGTCGAGCAGCAGCAACGCCGGATCGGCCAGGATGGCGCGGGCGATGATAATGCGTTGCTTCTGTCCGCCCGACAGTCGCACGCCTTTCTCGCCTAGGAACGTGTGCATGCCTTCAGGAAGCTTTGAGATGAACTCGGAGGCTTGCGCGGCCTCGGCGGCGGCGCGCACTTCGTCGTCGCTGGCGTCGGGACGGCCGTAGCGGATGTTTTCCAGCGCGTTGGTCGAAAAGATCACCGGGTCCTGTGGCACCAATCCGATGCACGCCCGGGCGGCGCGCGGGTCGGCGTCCTTCAAGTCGACGCCGTCGATGCGCACCGCACCGGTTTGTGGATCATAGAAACGCAACAACAGTTGGAACACGGTGCTTTTGCCGGCCCCCGACGGGCCGACCAGGGCGACGTGTTCGCCGGCATTTACTTTCAGCGAAAAGCCGTCCAGCGCCGCAGTATCGGGCCGCGATGGATAATGGAATGTGACGTTGTCGAACTCGACTTCGCCTCGGGCAGGTTCAGGCATCGGTTTGGGATTCGCGGGCGCGCGGATTTCCGGTTCGGTCTCCAGCAGTTCGACCAGGCGTTCGGTCGCACCGGCCGCGCGCTGCAAATCGCCCAGCACCTCGGAGATGGTGCCGACCGCGACCGCCACTGTCATGGCGTAGAAGATGAACGCGGTCAGATCACCGGGTGAAATGGTGCCGTCGATGACGCCGTGTCCGCCGGTCCACAGCACGATGCCGATGGCGCTGAACACCAGCAGCACCACCACGCCGCCCAGCAGGCCGCGCGCGAAGATGCGTTTGATGGCGACGGAGAACGCGTTCTCTACTTCGACGGTGAACTTGGCGCGGTCGATGTCCTCATGGGTGTAGGCTTGGACGGTGCGGATGGCGTTGAGCGATTCTTCCCCATATGCCCCGACGTCGGCGATCCGGTCCTGGCTTTCGCGCGATAGTTTGCGTACGCGGCGGCCGTACCAGATGATCGGCACGACGACCGCCGGCACCACCAGCGCGACGATGCCGGTGAGCTTGGCGTTGGTGACCAGCAGCATGATGATGCCGCCCACCAGCGACAGCGAATTCCGAAGCGCAATCGACAATGACGAACCAATCACCGTTTGCAAGACGGCGGTGTCCGATGTCAGGCGCGACAAAATCTCTCCGGTCTTGGTGACTTCGTAAAAACCGGGGCTGAGTTTTAGCACTTGGCTGAACACGGCGCGGCGGATGTCGGCGACCACGCGCTCGCCGACCCACGACACGAAATAAAACCGGAAGTAGGTGCCGATGGCGATGATGACAATCACGGCCAGCATCAACAACAAACCGCGATCCAACATTGCCTGGTTGTCGGCGCTCAGGCCTTGATCGATGACGTATTTGAGCCCGGCGCCGATACTCAGCGTCGCCAGCGCCGTCACCACCAGGGAAATCCCGGCGAACGTCAGCTGCAGGCTATAGGGGCGCATGAAGCCCCACGTCTGGCGCAAGGTGCCGAGATTCTTGCTGCGCGCCCGGTCGGGCATGCTCCAGCGGCCGCCGCTGCCTCTGCCGCCATGAGGATGATCGCTCACCTAGGCCGATCCTTTGCGAAAAACAAACACGTTTGTATGCGCATTCAAATGGACCTTGGCACAGGTGAAGTCAATGCACGCCAACCACCTGACCGAAATACAGAATCAGGCGGTTTTGTCGCCTCGCTTGTCGCCATCCGGGGCAGGGTTATTCTGCCGTCATGCCTACCGCCGGTCTCGCATCCGAACGCACGAATTCGCTTTGCCGCGATTGCCTCGCCGAATACCCGCGCGAGGTTACGGCGTGCGAACGCTGCGGGTCCGAGCGCATCGTCAGTCATCCCGAACTGGGCCGGCTCGCCATCGCCCACATCGACTGTGACGCCTTTTACGCCGCGATCGAGAAGCGCGACGATCCATCATTGGAAGACAAGCCCGTGCTTATCGGCGGCGGAACGCGCGGCGTGGTCTCGACGGCGTGCTACATCGCGCGAAAGTACGGCCCGCGGTCCGCCATGCCGATGTTCAAGGCGTTGAAACTTTGCCCCAATGCGATTGTTATCAAACCCAACATTGCGAAGTATGCGGCTGCCAGCAAAGAAGTCCGCACCATCTTCGACAGCGCGACACCCATTGTCGAACCTCTGTCGCTCGATGAAGCGTTCTTGGATCTCACCGGAACGGCGGTGCTGTTCAATCGCTCGCCGGCCGCCACGCTCGCTTTCGTCGCGCGCGAGATCGAACGCAAAGTTCGCATCACCGTGTCGATTGGGCTGAGCTACAACAAATTCCTGGCCAAGATCGCATCGGACCTCGACAAGCCACGTGGCTTTGCGGTGATCGGAAAATCGGATGCCGTGGCCCGGCTTCACGACATGCCGATCACGCGGATACCGGGAGTAGGCCCCTCGCTCGCCGACCGGCTTAAGGTCGATGGCTTGTTCAAGATCGGCGATCTGCAAGCCAAGTCGGAACAACAACTGACCGAGCGCTACGGCGAGACCGGTACGCATTTATCGCGTCTTGCCCGCGGGCAGGATAGCCGGCGCGTCAACCGCGAGCACAAGGCGAAAAGCGTATCGTCGGAAACGACATTCAATCAGGACATCGGCGACTTCGCCGAACTCCGCCGCCGCTTGTGGCTGCAAGCCGAGCGCGTTGCCGAACGGATGAAAGCCAAGGATCTGGTCGGGCAGACGGTCGCACTCAAACTCAAGACCAACCGGTTCAAGCTGGTGACCCGCAACCGGCGGCTCGACGCGCCGACCAACTTGGCCGAAACGATGTTCGCCGCCGCCGAGCCGCTTCTCAAAAAAGAGGCCGATGGGCGCAAGTTCCGGCTGATCGGCATTGGCCTCGACGATATCAGCCGTTCGGATGCGCTTCCGGCGGCGCAGGCCGACCTGTTCGCCGCCGACGCTACGGCCAAAAAGCCGCAACGCACCGAGAAGGTCGAAAAGGCCATGGACGCCGTCCGGGCGAAATTTGGCCGCAGCGCTATCAAAAAGGGCCGCGCAGGGTGAATCGAAGTGAAATCCGACAGGTCCGATCGGCCCGGCCTTGCATCGGCGGGCGAAATTTGCTCTCAACCGCGGACGCAAAAACACCACCCACTCACCCAGCTTTCGGTAAGGCGCGACGGGGACATTGCCTCGCGCCAACCTCCAGCATCCCTCTCCCCCTTCTAGGGGGAGAGGGTAGGGTGAGGGGGTCCAATGAAACACGGAGTCCGGCACCATGGACATGAAAGGCGAATACCGCATCCCCGCGCCGCGTCCGGCGGTGTGGGACGCGCTCAACGATGTCGAGGTCTTGAAGGCCGCGATCCCCGGGTGCGACACCATCACTAAATTGTCGGATACCCAGATCGAGGCGACGGTCACGGCCAAAGTCGGTCCGGTCAAAGCCAGCTTCAAGGGTTTGGTGACGCTGTCCGATCTCGATCCGCCGAACGGTTATAGGATTTCAGGCGAAGGCAAGGGCGGTGTCGCCGGCTTCGCCAAGGG
>JAGREB010000261.1 GCA_020446775.1 Paracoccaceae bacterium | reverse complement strand
GACCAGTCGATCTACTCGTGGCGGGGCGCAGAGGTCGGCAACATTCTCCGGTTCGAGAAAGATTTCGCCAACGCCAAGATCGTCAGGCTTGAGCGCAATTATCGTTCGACACCTGTGATCCTGCACGCCGCATCGCATCTGATCGCGCACAACGAAGATCGCTTGGGCAAGACTCTGCGGACCGGGCACGACGGTGCAACCGAACACGGTGTGCCGATCAAGGTCAAAGGCGTTTGGGATGGGGCAGAAGAAGCGCGCTGGACTGTCGATGAAATTGAAAGTTTGCAGCGTGGTGGCGAAAAGCTGAACCAAATCGCCATACTTGTGCGCGCCGGTTTCCAAATGCTCGAGTTTGAAGAACGCCTGATTACCACCGGCGTTCCCTACCGCGTGATCGGTGGGCCGCGGTTCTACGAACGGCTCGAAATTCGCGACGCGATCGCCTATTTGCGCCTCCTCCATCAACCGGATGACGATCTTGCGTTCGAGCGTATCGTCAACAAACCCAAACGCGGGATCGGCGAGGCGACGGTTCAAAAAATTCACATCTTGGCGCGTGCCCAGAACACCGGGCTATTCGATGCCACGGCGAAGATCATCGAAACCGATGAATTGCGCCCGCAGGCGCGTTCGACTTTGCGCGCGCTGTTCGAGGATTTCACACGCTGGCGCAGCCTGAAAGATTCGATGCCGCCAGCCGAGTTAGCGGCAATGGTGCTCGAAGAATCCGGTTACACGGAGATGTGGCGCAAGGACAAGTCCCCCGAAGCGCCGGGCCGCCTCGACAATCTGCGAGAGTTTGCCAACGCGCTTGAAGAATGGGACACAATCGCGGCCTTTCTGGATCACGTCAGCTTGGTCATGGAGAACGAAACGCAGAAGACCGAGGACGGCGTGACGTTGATGACGCTGCACAGCGCCAAGGGGCTCGAGTTCGACATGGTATTCTTGCCGGGTTGGGAGGAGGAGATATTTCCCAACCGGCGCGCACTCGACGAAGGCGGGCAAAAATCGCTCGAGGAAGAGCGCCGCTTGGCTTATGTCGGCGTCACGCGTGCGCGCAAACAAGTGTTCGTCTCGTTCGCCGCCAACCGCCGTGTTTTCAATCAATGGCAAGCCAGTCTGCCGTCACGTTTTATCGACGAGTTGCCCGCCGATGCGGTCGAGCGCGAATCCGAGGCGGGGCTTTACGGGTCGGCGTCCGCGGCCGGCGGCGGATTCAACGAAGGATGGCGGCAGTCGTGGTGGCGCGGCGGAACGCGGCGCGACAAAGACGTCCTCGATCAATCGGGGGGCGAATGGGAAACCGAACCCCGCGACAGCCAAGGCGGCATCAAGATCGGGGACCGCGTGTTCCACCAAAAATTCGGCTACGGGATCGTCAAGTCCGTCGATGACTCGAAACTCGACATCGAATTCGAAAAAGCCGGTCGCAAACGCGTTTTGGACAGTTTCGTATCCTTGGCGTGAAACGGGCGCGCGAAACCGCGTCACAGCGCAAATTTGACCCAAAACCAGGGCATTTTGACGCCAAATTGCGAAATCACGGCGAAATTTCTAAGATAGGGTCAATAAGAAAAGAATACGCGGGAGCACTTCATGCGCATCGCCATGTTGGCGCGCAATGCCAAACTTTATTCGCACCAGAGGATTGTCGAGGCGGCGCAGGCGCGCGGTCACGAGATCGAGGTCATCGATACGCTCAAATGCTACATGAATATCGCCAGTCATCGCCCCGAGGTGCGGTACAAACCGCAAAGTTTGACCGGATTCGACGCCATTATTCCTCGCATCGGGGCATCGATTACTTTTTACGGTCTCGCGGTCTTGCGCCAGTTCGAAATGATGGGCGTTTATCCGCTCAACGAGTCGGTCGCCATCGGCAGGTCGCGCGATAAGCTGCGTTGCCTGCAATTGCTGTCGCGCGAAGGCATCGGGTTGCCGGTGACGGCGTTCGCGCATGCCAGCAGCCAAGCGGACGACATTATCGACATCGCCGGCGGCGAACCCGTCGTGATCAAGTTGCTGGAGGGCACGCAGGGGATCGGGGTCGTGCTGGCCGAAACGCG
>JAGREB010000260.1 GCA_020446775.1 Paracoccaceae bacterium | reverse complement strand
GTCCGACATCCGGGCGTTCCGAAAGGACGAAAATCTTACGCTTCCCACTTCCCTCGATTTCAACGAAATCGGCGGGTTATCGACCGAGGTTCGCCAGAAGTTGGCTAAGGCCCAACCTCCCACGTTAGGAGCGGCCGCCCGCATTCCCGGCGTAACCCCGGCGGCCTTGACGGCTTTGCTGCGCCATGTCCAAAAAGGACGCCGAAACAAGGCCGAAACGGTCGAAATTTCGGCCGCTTAATCGTTAATTTTCCGGGGAATTGTTTCACGTGAAACACTCCCAAAGCTCCAATCAACCACCCTATGGCCCCCAGGACCTCGCCCGGGACCTGAATGTTTCACGTGAAACATTACAGCGCCTAGAGGCCTTCGCGGCCCTTCTGGTCCAATGGAACGCCAAAATTAACCTTGTTGCCAAGTCCACAATTTCGGACCTCTGGCGGCGCCATATCCTCGATTCCGGGCAATTGGCCCCACTCCTCCCAGTTGCCTCGGGTCCCGTTGTCGATCTTGGGTCCGGAGCAGGTTTCCCCGGTCTTATCCTCGCAATTCTTGGGATTAAAGAGGTCCATCTTGTGGAAAGCGATGCCCGCAAAGCCGCGTTCCTACGGGAGGCGGCCCGCCACACCCAGACCGATGTCCTTATTCACGTTTCCCGGATCGAAGCGGTCAAACCTTTTGCCGCCCGGGCCGTCACAGCCCGAGCCCTCGCCCCGTTAACGGAGCTCCTAGACCTCGCATTTCCTTTCTTCGGGCCGAATACTGTTGGCCTGTTTTTGAAGGGCCAAAATGTAGGGGCTGAGTTGACGGAAGCCCACAAAACCTGGAAAATCAGGGTGGATCAGCTGTCCAGCCACTCTGATCCAACAGCGAGTGTGGTGTGCGTGCGCGAGGTGAAACGTGTCGAACCTGTCTGATCCCGAGACCCCTCAAGCCCAGCAGATCGATGCGCCGTCGCGCACGCTCACTGCCTCGACACCTACGGTTTCGATGCCCACTGGCGCGATGCATCGCATTCTCGCGATCTCGAATCAGAAAGGCGGCGTCGGTAAGACGACGACCGCTGTCAATCTTGCTACCGCGATGGCGGCCGTGAATCGCAAAGTGCTTGTGATCGATCTCGATCCGCAGGGCAACGCATCGACAAGTCTCGGTATCGATCAGAAACACCGCGCCATCAACACCTACCACTTATTGACGGGTGAAGCGTCGATCACACAAGCAGCTGTGGCGACGGCGGTACCAAATTTGTTTGTCGTTCCATCCGGCGTCGATCTCGCCGGCGGCGAACTCGAGTTGGTCGATGTCGAGAATCGCCACGCGCGTTTGCGCGATGCGTTGGCGGCGAGCGGCGATGATTTTGAATTCATCTTGATCGATTGCCCGCCATCGCTGGGCCTGCTGACATTGAATGCATTGGTCGCCGCCGACGCGGTGATGGTGCCGTTGCAAGCGGAGTTCCTTGCGCTTGAAGGCGTGTCTCATCTGGTGCGCACCATTGAGCGCGTGCGCAAGGGCTTCAATCCGCGACTCGAGATCCAAGGCATCGTGCTGACCATGGTCGACAAGCGCAACAACCTGTCGGAGATGGTCGAGAACGACGTGCGCGAATTCTTCGGCGCCAAGGTCTACAACACCGTGATTCCCCGCAACGTCCGCATTTCCGAAGCGCCCTCGCACGGCAAGCCGATTTTGCTCTATGATTTGCAGTCGAAAGGCGCGCAGGCCTATCTCAATCTGGCCGGCGAGGTCTTGAAGCGTGAGCAAGCGGTCGCGGCATGAATGCAGAGTCAACCAAGCGCAAGACCCTCGGCCGAGGGCTCAATGCGCTGTTCGGTGAGCAAGACGACGCCACCGGCGCGGAAATCTCCGCTTCGCATTCCAAATCGCTTCTGAATGTCGCCATCGATCTATTAGCGCCGTCGCCGTTGCAACCGCGGCATCATTTCGACGACGCCGCGATCGAGGAACTCGCCGTTTCCATCAAAGAGAAAGGCGTCCTCCAGCCTCTTCTCGTCCGTGCCGCATCGACGCCTGGCCAATACGAGATCATCGCCGGCGAACGGCGGTGGCGTGCGGCGCAGCGCGCGCAAGTGCATGAAGTCCCGGTGATCGTGCGCGAGCTCGACGACGCGCAAGTGCTCGAAGTCGCGTTGATCGAGAATCTCCAGCGGCGCGATCTTTCTCCGGCGGAAGAGGCGCGCGGCTACAAGCGCCTGGTCGATGAATTCGATCACACGCAAGAACAGATCGCCGAGATCGTCGGTAAGAGCCGCGCGCATGTCGCCAACACGCTGCGCTTGCTCTCGTTGCCCGATCCCGTGCTGACGATGCTCGAGGACGGACGGCTCACCGCCGGTCAAGCGCGGCCGTTGATCGGCGCACGCGATGCCGTGATGCTCGCGAACAGAGTTACGCGCGACGGATTGAGTGCGCGGCAGGTCGAGCATCTCGTTAAATCGGCGGCGGGAAAACGCAAGCGCGCCGCGGCGTCGCAAGAAGCAGCGAAAGACGCCGATACGCGCGCGCTGGAACAATCGTTGGAACAAGCCACCGGTTACAAGATTCATATTCGCTTCGACGGACACGGCGGCAACGTCAGTGTTGCCTACGCAAGCCTTGAGCAACTGGATGACATCGTGCGAAGACTGTCCAGCGGCGGCCGCAAGGCCAAAGCGGGACACACACTGCACGAAGGAGTCGCATCCATGGTGGGCGATCACGAAGACGAAAAATTTCCCGAGGGCCACGAGCCCGACGCCAAACAGGATCACGACACGCCGTACCCGGATCCCGCGGCGAACGATGTCGGTGCGGAGGGCTCCGTATCGCGTTCTCCCCACGCCGCACCGCAAGAGACGAAATCCGATCAAGGCATCGAACGCCGGATGGAAGAAACCCATCACGACAAACGCGCGTGGCACCCCGATCACAGCATCGATCCCGCGGACGATAAACCGCATCCCGATCCGGCATCCGACGATGTCGGCGCGGGTGGAGCGACGCACCGGTAGGGTGAGGCGGGCATGATCGACCGGCTGCCGTTCTATTTTCTGCGCCACGGTGAAACCGATTGGAATCGCCTTCACTTGATGCAGGGCCAGACCGACACGCCGCTGAACCCGCACGGCGTCGTGCAGTCCGAAGCAGCCGCTCAATATCTGTCGTCGCGCAAGATCACGGCCGTCTGTACAAGCCCGCTGCGCCGGGCGCGATCCACCGCCGAACTCATCAGCGCGCGCGTCAACGCGCCGCTTGTCGTGATCAACGACTTACGCGAGTGCAACTACGGCACTTACGAAGGGCATCCCAGTGGACCGTGGCGCGAAGACTGGTTTAAAGGCGCGCCGATTCCCGAAGGCGAGCTGTTCGACGATTTTCTTGAACGCTCCGTTCGCGGTATCAACGCCGCTTTGGCCTACCGGGGCCGGGTGTTGATCGTTGCTCACGGCGGGACGTTTTGGGCGATTCGCCGCTATGCCCTCGACGGTGCCCAGCTCAAGGCCGGCAACTGCGAGCTGATGGCCCTCGCGCCCCCGGGCGACGACGGCGGACCCTGGAATTGCAAGCGGCTCTTCATGGCCGATACCTCGATCGACGCCGACGCGGCTGTGGGGTAATCCCACAAACAATTGAAATAAAACAATAAATACAATCTTCGCCATTCAGATCGACGCATGATCTTTTGGTTCCCATATCTAAGTGGGCCTGTCCCAAATCGAAAGTCCGTAAGCCGCCCCTCCCGACGATGAACGACGCCCGCAACCCCTCAACCGAATCGACCGCGCCGCAGACCCGTGCCGGGTTCGCGATTGGCGGAATGACGTGCGCGGCTTGCGCGGCCCGGGTCGAATCGGCCTTGCGTCACGTTGATGGCGTAACGTCGGCCAACGTGAACCTTGCGCTCGAGCGCGCCGACGTCTTGTTCGATGCTGCGCGCACCGGCCCTGCCGCGTTGGCGGCTGCGGTCGACGATATCGGCTACCAAGCCACCCCGGTCGATGACGATCTCGCCGCGCGCGGCATCGATCACGCCGCCGTGGCGCGCCGCGACGGAATCCATGTGGCGTGGTCGGCGCTTCTGGCTGCGCCGCTGATCGCGCAAATGGTTTCGCATTTTGCCGGCGTGCCGTTTCATCTTCCGCCGTGGTTTGAATTCGCCCTCGCGATTCCAGTGCAGTTTTATTTTGGCTGGCGATTTTATGCGGGCGCGTTCAAGGCGCTGCGATCCGGTTCGGCCAATATGGACGTGCTGGTCGCGCTGGGCACCAGCGCCGCTTTTGCGTTGTCGGCCTATCGTGTGTTCACGGGCGGCGGCGCGCTTTATTTCGAAAGCGCCGCCGTGATCGTCACGTTGGTGCTGTTCGGCAAATGGCTTGAGTCACGCGCCAAGCGCGGAACCACCGCAGCCATACGCGTCTTGATGACCCTACGGCCCGAGACCGCGCGCGTGCGGCGCGCGGGCGAAGATCGCGAAGTGCCGATCGCCGACGTACGCTTGCACGACATCGTCGTTGTCAGACCAGGCGAACGAATTCCGGTCGACGGTATCGTCATCGAAGGCGAAAGCGATTGCGACGAATCGATGCTCACCGGCGAAAGTCTGCCGGTCGAACGCCATCGCGGCGACCGTGTTATCGGCGGCGCGATCAACGGCGTCGGCCTCTTGATCGTGCGCGCTGGCGCGGTCGGCCGCGATACGACCTTGGCCAAGATCATCCGCGTGGTTGAAGCCGCGCAGTCGGGCAAGGCCCCTGTTCAGCGCCTAGTCGATAAGATCAGCGCCATCTTCGTGCCGATGGTGATGGGTCTGGCCGCGCTTGCTGCCGTGGGGTGGTGGGCCATTGGCGGTACGCCCGATCAGATCTTCGCGTCGGCGATTGCGGTCTTGGTGATCGCGTGCCCGTGTGCGCTTGGCCTTGCCACGCCCGCCGCACTGGTGGCCGGAACCGGCGCCGCCGCCCGCGCCGGTATTCTAATCAAGGATATCGATGCCCTCGAGCGCGCGCATCATCTTACGACAATTGTATTCGATAAGACCGGCACGCTCACCATCGGCAAGCCGCAAGTGACCCAGGCCGATTTCGCGACCGGCGATCCCGACACGATTCTTTCCATCGTCGCTTCGGCGCAAACGGCAAGCGAACATCCTCTGGCCCAGGCCGTGATCGCCTTCGCACGGACCAAGAACGTCAAATTCTCGACCGTGCACGATTTCAAAAGCATCACCGGTCAAGGCATTTCGGCGCGCGTGCTTGGGCACGATGTTCTGGTCGGTAACGAGGCCTTGATGCGCTCGCGCGCCATTGCGCTTCCCGCGCAAGCACCGCCGGTCGACGGCACAACACGGGTCTACGCGGCGGTGGGCGGTGCCCTGGCCGCCACCTTCATCATCGCCGACGAGGTGCGGCCGGAATCGCGCAGCGCCGTCGCAGCGCTCGCGGCGGCGGGATTGCGCAGCATACTGTTAAGCGGCGATCACCCCGCGACGGCGGCGCGCATCGGCGGCAGCGT
>JAGREB010000259.1 GCA_020446775.1 Paracoccaceae bacterium | reverse complement strand
TGAACGACCTGATGAGCGCGGGCGTCCATCGGCTGTGGAAGAACGCCATGGTCGACCGGCTGGCGCCCCGCGCCGGCGAGCATTTCCTCGACGTCGCCGGCGGCACCGGCGATATCGCCGAACGCATTCACGCGCGCACCGGCGGGACGGGTCCTTCGATTGTCGTCTGCGACATCAACACGGCGATGTTGCGCGAGGGCCGCGACCGCGCGGTCGATCGGGGCTTGTTGACCGGCTTCGTCTGGGCGTGCGGCAACGCGGAAGCCTTGCCGTTTCCCGACATGAGTTTCGATGCCTATACCATCGCATTCGGCCTGCGGAACGTGACCCACATCGACCAGGCCTTGGCGGAAGCGCGCCGGGTCTTGAAGCCGGGCGGGCGGTTCCTGTGCCTCGAATTCTCGACGGTCGTAGTGCCGGTGCTCGACACGCTGTACGACACCTATTCCTTCAGTGTGCTGCCGCGTTTGGGCGCATTGGTCGCGGGCGACCGCGCGGCGTATCAATATCTTGCCGAAAGCATCCGGCGCTTCCCGGCCCAGGACAAACTGATCGCGATGATGAAAACCGCCGGGTTCGCCAACACCAGCTACCGCAATTTAAGCGCGGGCATCGCCGCTTTGCATGTGGGCTGGCGAATCTAAACGCCACGGCTGATCGGACACCATGCTGCGCACCTTGAGACACCTCGGCCGAACGATCCGCATCGCCCGCGCGCTGGCTCAGGCCGATGCCCTGTTCCTGGCCGATGCCCATCCGCTCGCCAAAAACGCGGCCAAGGTTTTGACGTGGCTTTGGCCGCCGCGCCGCGATTTGCAGAAACTGCGCCCGGGCCAACGCTTGGCGATTGCTCTCGGCGGGTTGGGCCCGACGTTCATCAAATTCGGCCAAGCCTTGTCCACCCGCACTGACCTGTTGGGCGAGGAGGCCGCCGCCGATCTGGCCGAGCTGCAGGACCGCCTGCCGCCATTCCCGTTTGCCGCCGCCAAGACGCAAATCGAAACGGATTTCGGCGGGCCGTTCACAAACCTATTCCGTGAGATCGATCCCAAACCGGTGGCCGCAGCGTCCATCGCGCAAGTGCACTTTGGCGTCGATACCGGCGGCAGGGAGGTGGCGATCAAAGTGCTGCGGCCGGACATCGCGGCGATCTTCGCCGCCGAGATCGACTTCCTCGACTGGGGCGCCGGCTTGGCGCTCAAGTTCGCGCCCAAGCTGGAACGTCTGAAACCGAAGGAAGTGGTCGCGACCTTCGCCGAGACCGTGCGCGTGGAAATGGATTTGCGCTTCGAGGCCGCCGCCGCGCAGGAACTGGCCGAAAACTTCAAAGGCGATCCGGGCTTTCGCGTGCCGGCGGTCGATTGGCAGCGCACTTCGGAACACGTGCTGACCCTTGAGCGCGTTTCGGGCTTGCGGGTCGACAATCGCCAAGCCGTCGAAGGCGCGGGCCTCGATCCGCGCGCGGTGGTCAAAGGCGCGGCGGAAGCCTTCTTCAACATGGTGTTTCGCGACGGCTTCTTTCACGCCGACATGCACCCCGGGAATTTGTTCGTGACGACGAATCAAAACCGCCCCGGCGGGCAGATCATCGCCATGGACTTCGGCATCATGGGCCGCGTCGATGCCGCCACACGCAAAACCTTGGGCGAAATGCTGCTGGGATTTCTGACCCGCGACTACAAAAAGGTCGCCGAGGTTCACGTGTCCGCCGGGTTCGTGCCGAGCCACAAATCGGTCGATGCTTTCGCTCAGGCCTGTCGCTCGATCGCCGAGCCGATTCTCGGCAAACCCATCGCCGAGATCTCGGTCGCCAAGCTGCTGGGCCAATTGTTCGCGATCACCGAGACCTTCGAGATGCAGGTGCAACCGCAGTTGCTGTTGCTGCAAAAAAGCATGCTGGTGGCCGAGGGCGTCGGCCGCAATCTGGCGCCGGAAGTGAATATGTGGGAATTGGCGCAGCCGATGATCGAAAATTGGATGCGCACGCGCCTCGGCCCCGAGGGACTGGTGTCGGACGCCGCCGAAAGTGCGGTCGATACGCTGGCGAAAATTCCCAAGATCATCGACCGCATCGACCGCACCACGGGCGAGGTCGAGCGGCACGGGTTCAAGCTGCATCCCGACACGGCGGCGGCAATCCGCGGCAAGAACGGCGGCTCGGCGTGGCCCGGCTGGCTGCCGTGGGCGCTCGTGGGCGCGGCGCTGATCGCGTTAATCGCCAGCGCATGACCATGACGCACACGGCGCGAATGGTCTAAACTGAACGTCCTCAACCGGACCCCGACATCGTGCTCGAAAACAAGCGCATTCTTCTGATCGTCGCCGGCGGCATCGCCGCCGTGAAGGCGCCCGACCTGATCCGGCGCTTAAGGGAACGCGGCGCCACCGTGCGCTGCATCCTGACCAAGGGCGGCGAGCAGTTCGCAACGCCCATGGCTTTGGGTGCGCTATCGGGCCATCAGGTTTATCAGGAATTGTTCTCGCTGAAAGATGAAGCCGAGATGGGGCACATCCGGCTGTCGCGCGAGGCCGATCTGATCGTGGTCGCGCCAGCCACCGCCGACATCATGGCTAAGATGGCCATGGGCATTGCTGACGACCTTGCGACAACAACCTTGCTCGCCACCGATAAACCGGTGCTGATCGCACCGTCGATGAACGTGATGATGTGGACCCATCCGGCGACGCAGGCGAATTTGCAGACGCTGAAGTCGCGTGACGTGATCACTGTCGGGCCAGGCGCGGGCGATCTGGCGTGCGGCGAAGTCGGCGACGGACGGATGGCCGAAGTGGCCGATATCGTCGCTGCCGTCGGGCGTTTCTTCCAGGGCGCGCGCGACGAAGGGCCGCTGGCGCGGTTTCGCGTGCTCGTCACCAGCGGGCCGACCCATGAACCCATCGACGGGGTGCGTTACATCGCCAATCGCTCGTCCGGCAAGCAAGGCCATGCCATTGCCGCCGCACTGGCCGGCTTGGGCGCGCAAGTCACACTGGTGTCGGGGCCGGTGCACGAACCAGACCCCGACGGCGTGAACGTGGTGAAGGTCGAAACCGCCGCCCAGATGTTGAAGGCCTGCCAAGATACCCTGCCGCGCGACATTGCGGTGTGCGCGGCCGCCGTCGCCGATTGGCGCGTGGCGGACGCGGGCAAGCGCAAGCTGAAAAAAGCCGACGGGCCGCCGATTATTGGCCTTGCCGAAAACCCCGACATTCTGGCGACGCTTTCGGCCAAAGGGCCGCAGCGGCCGCACCTCGTCATCGGCTTTGCCGCCGAGA
>JAGREB010000021.1 GCA_020446775.1 Paracoccaceae bacterium | reverse complement strand
GCCTCGGCCTGTCGATGCCATTTTATATCATCGGCGCTTTCGCGCTGCTTGGCACGGTCGCTTCGCGCTTCATTCTGCCCGAAACCAAAGCCGTGCGCGGTCATGCATCGTCCATGAATTGGCGCTATCTCGTCAGCGGTCATATCGGCACCATCGCGATTGCAAATCTGTTTTTCATCGCCGGCTGCTATGGAATTTACTCGATTATCGGATTTCACGTTCAGGACCGTTTCGTTTTAGCCCCGCAAGAAGCGGCGCAAATGATGGGTCTCGGGTTGATGTCGGCGGCAGCTTCAAACGTCGTAGCGCAAGCCCTCGTGATTCGGCGCTTCAAACTTTCGCCGCGTGTCTTGCTGTTAGCGGCCGCGCCTATGGTGCTCGTCGCTTTCGCGGTTCTCGCGGTCACCGAAAATAAGGGGCTCTATTTCGCGTCGATGGCGCTCAATGGGTTTGGGCAGGGTTTGGCGGGGCCGGCATTCGCGGCGGCGCTCAGCCTTTCGGTCGGTGCCGGCGAACAGGGGCGTATCGCCGGGGTTTCGTCATCGCTTCAGGCTATGGCGTTTCTGATTGGGCCGTTCTCGGCGGCGGCGCTCTATCAATATCATCCGCCGATTGTTTTTATCATCGGCTGTGTCTTGGTGTTTGCGTCGTTGCCGGTTTTTCTGACGGTTGCCCGGCGCGCGGCCGCCGGCCATGAAAATTTGAATTAGACGTCTTCAATCTGGATTGGCGTTCAGCGGCGTATCGGGAATATCCACCTGTCCGGAAACAAGGGATTGCTGTCACGGCAACAAGCTTTCGCGCGGCATCACCGTAATCCGGTCCGGTAGATGCCGGTAATCATCGCTCAGGCCCATCCCCGAAACCTCGTCGTATCCCAGGCGTGTCGCCAAGGAGACCTGGGTTCGGCTGCGTGCGCCCGCGAGATAGCAGCGCCGCGCGCCGCCGCGGCGGCGAAAGTCGTCGAGATGATTGGCGAGCGTTTCGTCTTCGATGGCCTGACCAGGACTCAATTCACCGCCAATGACGATGTGGTCGAGCGTAAAAACGGCTCGAACCGGCGCGAACAAATCGCATAGCATCGCGACTTCGCGCACGCGTCCGCGAAACATCTCGCGAAGGTCGATCAACTGATCGGGTGTCGCATTTTGCGGAATGCCGACGATTTCGATGCGTAAATGCATCAAACGGTCTTTTTGCGGCAATGCCGAAATGGCCTTGAGAAACGCCCCACTGATTTTCCTGCGCATGATGGCGAACGGCAACGGCATGACATAACGCGCTCTCAAGCCGGATTTCACCAAGGTGTTGAAATCGGCGAACGCCGCCTTGGCGATGTCGATCATCGTCGCGTCGTTGACGATGCTATCGCGCGAATATGGCTCGGTGCCGAACAATGGATCGCCGGATGAGTCGAAGGCGCGAAGGCTGAAAATGTCCATCGCATTGGTATCGGCCGACCAAGACGGACGATAGACCAGCGTCAATTCGGAAAATCGCGATTGCGCGCCGACCAGATTTCCGTCGAGCGGCGATTTAGCCGAAACAGTTGGACTTCCTGTTTCGATTGCCCTGGACGGGCGGCGCGCTTCCCGGGCGGCCAGCAGCAGGCGGGTTCGTCTAACCGATGTTTTGAGCGCCTCGAGATTGAGGCTGCCATCGTCATTCACGGCGGTGCTGAGGTCGATTTTGGCCGATTGAGGAAACGGCAGTTCCTTTTCCGAGAACCGCTCGCCGACAAGTTTTTCGCCGATCACCGTGGCGATTTCATCGGCTTTTCGTTCCGCTTCGGCCTCCGACAACAGCGGCATGATCAGGAGCCACGAATCGTCCTCATGCGGAATGTAGATGTTACCCTTTCCGATCATGCGCCCGATGGTGGTCTCCGAGATCAATTCGACGCGGGATTTGAAACGGTCCCACTCATCGCCAAGCTGCGCGCGCAGGTGAGACAACGTCAGCACCTGAACGCGTCCACTGGCCTTGGTCTCGACTTCCGTGATCAGCTTGCCGAGCGAAAGTTCCAGCCCGTCGTCCCATGCGCTGGCCGGTTCGATTTGCGCATTGCTTTCGGTTGCTGCGCTGGGTTCGCCCACCAGCAGCGGCTCGTCCTTGCGCCCCAGTCCGAACAAACGTGTTACCAGATTGCGGACGTCGGGCATCGCCAGCGCTGAATGTCGTCGATGTTGCGGCTAGTTCGCCCGGCCGAACGGAAGGCGCTCGATCACTGTCATCGGTTGATCGCGCTCCTCTTGCCCAAACACGGCGATATCGCGAATGGTCAGCGGCTTGCCAACCACGTCTTTGGCCATCTCGGTGATGACTTGCATGACCGCGCGCCGTTCGCTGATGTCGTCGATCCTTTCGGTCAGCGAAATGTGAAACCGGAACTCTTCCATCACATAGGGGTAACCCCAATGTTCGAGCATCGAGTTCTGGTGCACCGTGAGTTTATTGTTGCGATAGTGTGCGATTTGCTGATCGGTCAACGGCATGCGGTATCCTTCGAACGCGCGTACGCATTTCGCTGCGAGGTTCTCGAGCGCCGCCGACGAAGTAATCGGTGTCAGCGCGATGAATTTGCCGATGATCGCGAGTTCGAGCGCGGGCATTTCTACGGGTGCCATGCTCTTCGCGAAAATTCGCGCGGCGGCCAGCAGACTGTCCAGGCTGGTGGCGGGATGCAGCTCGAATGGGGGTTTCAGCGTTCCGTGAAAACCGTACCGCCGGGGTCCGGACGTGAGCTCGTGCATTCTGGCATCTGAAATGCCCGGGATATTGGGCAACGGGGCGTTTTCCGGCGCGCCGTTTCGGCCGAGCCAATGTTTGCCGAATTCGGCCAACGGGCTCCCCGGTTCGGCGGCATAGTAGACGGCATATCGAGCGACCATTCAGCCATCCCCCTCGACGGCAGATTTCATGGTTCCCGCACAGTTCGCGGCGGAGCGTATCTGCAACTATTGAGTTGCACAATTACCCTTATGCCGCAAGGCGTTCGCCACCGTTCATGGTGTCGAGAATGGCCTCCATATCGCGCCAATCGAACGCCGGTCCGTTGGCAGCCGAAATCGCTTGCCGCCACCGCCGCGATCCCGGCTGGCCCCGGAATAGCCCGATTGCGTGACGCAGGACGGCCAAACGCTGTATTCCGAGGCGTTCCTGGTCCTTGGCGTAGGCCAAGTACCTTCGGGCGACTTCGACCTCGAACAGTGGTTGCAGCGAATTCGCGCCAAAAATCCGCCGGTCGACATCGGACAGCATTTCATAGGGCCGCTCATAGGCGGCGCGCCCGACCATGACCCCGTCAACGTGCTTAAGGTGCGTTTCGGCGTCGTCAAGGGAACGAACGCCTCCGTTGAGTACCACCACGAGATCCGGGAAGGCGCGTTTGAGCCGGTAAACACGGTCATACTTCAACGGCGGAATTTGCCGGTTTTCCTTCGGGCTGAGTCCGCTCAGAAGCGCTTTACGGGCATGGACAATGATCTTGCGGCTACCTGCCGCGCGCACGCTCTCAACCAGGGTGTCGAGGATTCCGTCGTCGTCGCGGTCATCGATGCCGATACGGGTTTTGACAGTTATGGGAATTTGAACGGCGGCTGTCATGGTAGCGACGCATTCGCCAACCAATGCGGGTTCTGCCATCAGGCACGCGCCGAAGCGTCCGGTCGTAACCCGGTCGCTGGGGCAGCCGACA
>JAGREB010000258.1 GCA_020446775.1 Paracoccaceae bacterium | reverse complement strand
ACGCCGCCGCCGGCATCGACCGCGCGCCGCGCGGCGTCGCTTGCGCCCGGCGCGTCACCATCGCGTAAACATTGCTCGGCCAGTGCCGTCGCCATGCGCGCTTTCAGACGCGACAGCTTTTCGGCCGGAAACAAATTCCGCGCCGTCTTGCCGTCGAGCGTCGCCAACGCGGCACTCCAATTGCCGGCCGTGATCTCGACATCGAGAAGAAGGTCGAGCGCCCAGGCCGGCGCATCCTTGCGCGCCAACGCACGCTGCGCATAGGTGCGCGCCCCGGAGGTATCGCCTTTGGCGACCGCGTTTTCGGCCAGTTCGCGCAACCCCGCGAGCTCGGTGCCTGTGCGGTCGAGCAACGTCATCGCGATGGTGTCGGCGTTCTGCTCGCCGTTGCGCCGCGCCGCCCGTGCACTCAGCAGCATGGTCGCGGGATTGTCGTCGAGCAACGCGCGCGCCTCGCGCGCGGCTTTGCGGGCCGATTCTCCGTCGCCCGCATACAAAGCGCCGAACCCGTCCGCCAGCGCGCCGATCCCGCGCGCAATCTTGCGCTCGCGGCGGGACTCGCTAAACGCACGCGCGCTGCCGCGCACGACGGCGAAGACTTTCACTACCAACAATACCGCCAGCACCAAAAGTCCGACCAAAACGATCAGGATGCCGACCGAGGTATCGAGCTGCCAGCCGCGCCACGCGATGCTGACGACGCCGGGATCGTTGGCAAACCAAACCGCGACGATCACCGCCGCCGCCACCAACAGGACATAGAGGATCAAACGGATCATGGGCTTACTCACCGCCTGCGGTGGCCAGCGCCGACGCGGTTCGCGTGTTCAGTTCGGCGAGACGTTGGTCCGCCGTCAGGCGCGCCCGGGCCGAGGCGATCCAATCGCGCGCGGCGTCGGCGGCCGGGCCCGTCAATTTATCGGCTTCACCGACCGCCGCCGGCAGGTTCTGTTCCGCCAGCCGCTTTTCAACACGCGCGGCAATGGCCGCCGCGCTGTCGCCGGCGGTGTCGCCGACCGGACGCAAGGTCGCGATCGACAGCGCCCGATCGATCGAACGGCGCAACCAGCCTTCCTCGGTTGCGGGATTGACGGCCGCACGTACCGCCGCCGCCGCAATCTCCGGCCATGACCCGCGCAAGGCATCGAATGTCGCAAGGCCGGAAGACGCGAACCCGTCGAACCCGGCCGGGTCGAATGCCGTGCCGGCCCGCGCCGCTAAAGTTTTGACGGTCTCGAGTTCAACGGTGTAGGGCCGTCCCCCGTCGACGGCGGCACGCAACTGCGCCGCCGCCAGCACCAACGCCGCGGCGCGCGTGCGATCGGCGGCGGCATCGCGGTCGCCGCGTTCAAGGGCGGCGACGCGCTCGGCTAAGGACAGAACGTTGTTTGCGTCCGCGGCTTTGCCTTCGAGCGCGGTCAATCGTCCCGCGAGTTCTTCCAAACGCACGGCATTGCCCAATGCCGCTTCAAGCGTCGCGACCCGCGCGGTCAGGGCCGTCAACTGGCTGGCTTGTCCGATCAGGGCTTGATTGGTGGCCGCGCTGTTCTCGGCAGTGTCGGCTTCGGCCGCCGGGCGTGTCTCCAAAGCGGCGATCCGCGTCGAAAGCGCGGAAACCGCAGCATTATCGGCGCCGCGCGGCGCGGACTCGAGCGTCCCAACTCTATTGGCCAGCGTCGCGACGGCTTGTTCAAGCTGCGACGCCTTATTCTGAAACGCCACGACTTGCGGATCCGGGCCCGACGGTTCCGGGGTCATGGCACCGGGCGCAATTGTTTCAATTGCTGTGCGCACATATGGCGCCCAGTAGGGCGCGGCGGCGACCAATCCCGCGGCGACAATCAAAACGGCGATAACATATAGGATGAAATTGCGGACCGGGTGCGATGTGCGGTGCGCCTTTTGCGCCGCCGCTGCCGCCGGCGAAATTTCGCCGGCGTCGTCGCTTACGGGTTTGTCTGTCCCGCCGTCGTCGCCACGACCAAACGCGCGGCGGCGCTGATCCATGACCCGTTGGTCGGCTTCATCTTCGGCCAGCAATCGCGCGGCGCGGGCGGTCGCTCGTGCGGCCGGGCGTGCGGCTTCGGGCTCAGACGGCGTTGGCGTCTGATCCGCATCTGTCGCGTCGCGCGCGGGGGTGTCCTGGGATGTTGTCATGGGTGTTACCGCATCGGTCATTGTAATCGAAGGTGAGGACTCTGCCACCGCGTTGTTGGCGATGACTTGGGGGATCGGCTCGTCCGGAAATGAAGGTGTGCGCTGTTCGCGCGCGCGTTTTGCCTCCGCGTCGCGGATGGCATTCTCCTCGGCCTCGCGTGCGGCTTTTGCCGCCGCTTCGGCGCGGGCTTTGTCTTCAGCCTCGCGTGCGGCTTTTGCCGCGGCTTCGGCACGGGCTTTGTCTTCGGCTTCACGTGCGGCTTTTGCCGCCGCTTCGGCACGGG
>JAGREB010000257.1 GCA_020446775.1 Paracoccaceae bacterium | reverse complement strand
GCCCGCGGAGCGGTACGCGTCCGGAACTGCGGCAATCCGACGCAAGCTGCGGAAATCGGGCACCAATCGATTGAACACCATTCGCCGCTGCCACGGCGATTTCGACGCAGGTCGATTCAGCTGTCGACGTATCCGGGCCCCCGGTTTCATCCGAAGCTGCGGACGCGTCGTCGTTTTCGCTGTTGGTATCGGCGCGAAGATGCTCAGCGACCGTCGCAAATCGGCTCGCGCGCGCGTCGGCGACCCGCTCGTCATGCGTTTGACGGATCGCCGAGATCATGTCGGCGTTGGCGGCGCGAAGGCCGGACTCCGGTTCGCGTGCCGCGTCATCGGTGGCCTTAGAGATCGACGCTTCGTAGGCGTTGTGAACCAGGGTCACCAAACTCGGGATGTCGGCTTGCTCGACCGCAGCTTCGAGGTCGCCCAAATTTCCTAGCGATTCAAATCTTTGCTCCCACGCATTGGATCCCGCAGCCGAGGCGATGTCTTCTGTGACAAGCGGGACCAACTGCAACAAAGCCTTGTCCACCACAGGTTGGATTTCGTTGACGTCATTGGCCGCGGCAAAAATCTTCAAATCCACAAGTTGATCCACAATATCGTGTGCCGCCTGGACATCGGATTGTTGCAAAGTAGCCGCTACCGCCGTCACGACGCCCTCGAACGCATTCAAGGCGCGCTTTTCGACATCGGGGAGACGCTGCATTTTCGCCGAACTGGCGATCCCTAAAAGTTCATAGGACGCGTCCAAGCCCGTTCCGGCTTTCACTTGCTCGAGGGCGGCATCCAGCGCGCCGCGCAAGGCTTGGGGGTCAGGGGTGTTTTGGGCAATGGCGTTGGTTGTCGCGGCGAACACAAGGAACGCGGCGATCCACCCAACATGTAGAGCAGGTGCGAACGGCGAAGTCACTGAATGACTCGACAACAAAAATACGCGCGCACTTTACCACGGACGTGGATTAACCAAGGCGCGGGGGGCGCGTATCGAATAATAAATATCCTATGTTGCGCGCCGGCCACGCCGTGATTTGAGAAGGCCTAGGCAGACCAAGTCCGCAATTGGAACTCCAAGCGTTTTGGCCGGTTTTGCACCCCGAAACCGACATACAAGCGTCCCAAATGTTCAGCCATCCGCAGCATGTCGTTGCCGCCGAGGTCGATGTGGTCGAGGCCCATGGCGGTGATGAGGCGGGCAATGCGTTCTTTCGATTGCACGCTTGCGCCGGCCATCGGGATCGTTACGCGCCCGCCCGACAAAGCGGGATCCGCCATGACCTTCACGGTCGTCGTGTTAAACGCTTTTACGAGGTTCGCTGCGGTGGCGACGGCGCGAATCTGATCCGCCAAGCACTCTGCAGGTTCGACAATACGTCGGTCTTTGAATTCAAGGAGATTCGTCGCGTCGATCAGAACCTTACCGGCGAGATTGCCCAATCCTTTGACAATCTCGACCGCGCTTGCGGACGGAATCCCAAGCAGCACCATATCGCTCTTGGCCGCCGCTTCGGCCGGTAAAGCCGACGCCGCATTCGGGCTTTCCGCCAGTAGGGCTTTCATTTTTTCGCTGTCGGGCGTGCGCGAGCCATAGATCACCGTGTGGCCCAAACCCGACCAAACCTTGCCGAGGGTGCCGCCAACATTTCCAGTGCCGATCACGGCAATTTTTTCGGGCTTTTCGGTCGCGGCACGCGCAGCCGTAGTTGCGGTCGTGGCAATAGCGGCCATGGGAATGGCGGTCATGGACGCCGCAATGCCCATGACAGTTCGCCGCGCTACGTTTTCAGTCATCGGAATCTCCGTTGCGTGTGATCGCGTTATTTCGCCGGGCCGGTTTCGAGGGGAAGGGTGGAATCGGCGCCCCATTCAAGCCAACTGCCATCGTAAATGGCCACATCGGTCTTCCCTACCAAATACGCGCCGAGCGCAACGGTACAAGCCGTGACCCCCGATCCACACGTTGTTGTGATCGGGTGGTCGAGGTCGATGCCAGCGCCTGCGAATGCATTGGCAATAGCATCGGCGGATTTCATGGTCTGGGTCGCGGAATCGTACAAGACGGCGAACGGAAGGTTGCGGGAACCGGGAATGTGGCCGGAACGCAAACCTGGGCGCGGTTCGGAATCGGTTCCCGCGAAGCGGCCGGCCGAACGGGCATCCAAGGATTGCCACGTCCCGGCTTCGATATTCTTTTCCATCGCCGCGCGGTCACGTACGATTAAACCGCCGTCTTTTGCGGCGAACGTCGCCGGTGCGGCTACAGGTTTGACGGTTTCGAGCGTTCGCCCTTCGCGTTTCCATTGGCCGAGACCGCCGTTCAGAACAGACACGCGGTCGTGCCCGAAATAGCGGAACATCCACCAGACGCGTGCAGCGGCGCACGCGCCGCCCATGTGATCATAGGCAATGATGTGGTGATGATTGCCAATGCCCAACGCCCCGACTTTGGCGGCGAAAATTTCCGCCGTTGGAAATGTGTGATCCTTCGTGCCACCCGGAATGGCGACATCGTTGATGTCGAAAAACACCGCGCCGGGCAGATGACCTTCATCGTATTGCTGCAAGGCCGGTGCGATTCCGCCTGGAACGAAATAACTGGCATCGACGATTCTAATATCCGGATCGCTGAGCCGTTCGGTAACCCACGCCGTCGAAACCAGCGGTTCGATTTCACTCGCGCCCATTTCACTCGCGCCCATGTGTGCACTCCATTACGTCCATTGCGCGATGACTTTATCGCGGTTGAGGAAAAACCATAACCCGGCCAAGAGTGTCGAGGCATTGGCGATGACGCCGGTGTCGATCATTGTCCGAAAATCGTCTTCGGTGACGACCTGGACCTCGATGTGCTCGTCCTCATCGGGCACGCCGTGTAGGCCGCCGGCTTTGGACGAATCAACGCGCCCCAAATACAGGTAGACGGTTTCGCTGGTGCCCCCAGGGCTGACCGCGTAATGCGATATGGGGATCACGTCCGAAACCGTAACACCGGCTTCTTCGACCGCTTCGCGCCGGGCCACGTCTTCCGGCTTTTCACCGTCCTCGATGATCCCGGCGACCAGTTCGATTTGCCAGGGCGGCATGCCGCCGGCGTGGGCGCCAATACGGAATTGGCGGCACAGTACGAATGCTTTGAGATGTGGATCATAGGGAAGGATTGCGGCGGCGTGTCCGCGTTCGAACACTTCGCGGGTGACCAGATTGCTCCAACCGCCCTCGAAAAGCTCGTGCCGCAGCTTGTAGCGCTCGATCTTGAAATAGCCCTTGAATGCTTCAGTGCGCTCGGTGATATCGATGCCGGTCGGGGGCGGTGCGAACACGGGCGGCGCCATCAGATTTCTCCAAGTCGAGGTGGAATAATCTGGGCAATCTAGAGGTATGATCGGGCCGTGCAACATGAAGGATGTGCAATGACACAGAATGAAGCTTTGCCCGACAGCGTTGTCGAGGTGGTCGAATCGTTAGAAGGGACCTATTCGCAAAATGTGCGCGCCGGCCGCCATGTGCTGACCGCCGACGAACCCTTGGATGTGGGCGGAAACGATCTCGGCCCGGGGCCTTACGAATATCTGCTCGCGGGCTTGGGGGCATGTACCTCGATGACGGTGCGGATGTACGCCAACCGCAAAGGCATCAAACTCAAACGGGTGAGAGTCCGCTTGGCTCACCGTAAAGTACACGCCACGGACTGCGCCGATTGCGAGACCAAGGAAGGTCTTGTGGACGAAATCGAGCGCGAAATCGCATTCGAGGGCGA
Source organism: Paracoccaceae bacterium (assembly GCA_020446775.1). GTDB lineage: Bacteria > Pseudomonadota > Alphaproteobacteria > Rhodospirillales > Rhodospirillaceae > VGEM01. The sequence continues at coordinate 812 of JAGREB010000257.1, read as the reverse complement.
ATTGGATGAGACAATTACGGCCAAACTGATCGAGATCGCCAACAAATGCCCGGTCCACCGTACGCTCAGCGGTGAAATCAAGATCCGGACCAAACACGTCCCGGCGGGCTAGCCGCAGATGGCAACCGTCAACCGCCAATGGGTGATGGCAACACGGCCAATCGATCGGCCGGTCCGGTTGAGCGATTTCGCGCTGAAGGAGACGCCGGTCCCGGACCCCAAGGACGGCGAATTCGTCATCCGCGTGATTTATTCCTCGCTGGCGCCGGTGATGCGGTTCTACATGCTCGACGGGGCCGGAATCGAAAAGCCGCTCGAAATCGGCGAGGTAATGCGCGGGCGCGGCGTCGGGCAAATCGTCTCGTCGCGGAACCCGAATTTCAAAGAAGGCGAGATCGTTCAGGGCAAGATGGGCTGGCAGGAATACGCCGTCTCCGACGGCAGTCCACACTGGATGATGTACAAAGTCCATCAACGTATCGTCCCGATCTCGACCGCGCTTGGCATCCTGGGCATGACGGGATTCACGGCCTATTTCGGGCTGCTCGATATCGGCAAACCCAAACCGGGCGAAACGGTGCTGGTTTCGGGGGCGGCCGGGGGCGTCGGTTCAAGCGTCGCGCAGCTTGCTAAGATCAAGGGCTGCAAAGCTGTCGGAATCGCCGGAACCGACGAGAAATGCCGGATACTGGTCGAGAAGCTCTCGTATGATGCGGCAATCAACTACAAGACCGAAGACGTTGGCGCGAAGATCGATGAATTTTGTCCGAATGGCATCGACGTTTTTTTCGACAACGTCGGCGGCCCGATCC
>JAGREB010000256.1 GCA_020446775.1 Paracoccaceae bacterium | reverse complement strand
GAAGGCCGGGCAGAAGATCGGCACGCCCTTTTCGAAGCAGGTTTGCACGAGCGAGTTCTTCTTTTTGCCGTGCTTCGTCAGCCAGCGCCCCATCTCTGCGATGAACGCGCGGCTGCTATAGGCCTTCGGCTCGAGGCCGTTCGCAATTTCTGCAATCGCATGGTCGCAGCGCTGGAGGTCTTCTTCGTCGATGAAGGTGTCGTAGATGCGGTCGATGTAAAGGTCACGCAGTTCCTTGTCGTCGACCGTCTGGCCGCCCTGATAGTGCTTGAATCCGAGCGCTTCGAAGAAATCCATGTCGACGATGGACGCACCGGTCGCGCAAATGGCGTCGACCATGCCGTGCTTGACCATGTCGGCGTAGACCTGCATGCAGCCGCCGGCCGAGGTCGAGCCCGCCAACGTCAGGATCACCGAGCACTTAGGGTCGGCCAGCATCATGTTGTAGATCTCGGCCGCCCGCGCGGTGTCGCGCGAGGTGAACGACATCTTGCCCATCGCGGTGACCAGCGGCCTCGCATCGAACTTGGTAATGTCGATGTGCTCCACGGGCGTGGAGAGGAGGGCCGCCTTTTTGTTCGATTTCTTTTTCGGTGCAGCCATTGAACGCGTCCTATGATGTCAGGTGGGGTTATTTAGCCGGTGGCGAGGCGCCTACGGCGTGAAGATTCGGCGACGGTGCCGACGACGACTTGCCGGCCAGCTTTTGATTACTGACCACGGTCAGCTTGGCCGGTCCGCCGGCGCGGGGCCGGTCGAATGTATAGGGCTCGGCTTCAGGCCACACGGTCGCGACGGTTTCGGAGTGGAACCCGTTGAAACGCGTTTGCATGGTCGAGCCATAGGCGCCCAGCATGCCGATTTCGATCCAGTCCCCTTCCTGGGTGTCCTCGGGCAGCATGAAGGGGCCCTTCATCTTGTCGAGGTTGTCGCAGGTCGGGCCGTAAAACGTAAACGGCACCAGCTTTTCGGACGGCGGCAGGCTGCCGGCGCTCTTGTGGCTGTCGCCCTTGACGGTTTTCTTGGGCCGCACGAGGCGGACCGGGAATTTCCAGCCCAGCGCCCCGGCATCGAACAGGCTGCCGTAGGTGCCGTCGTTGATATAGAGCCGGCGGCCCTTGCGAAGGGACACGCGGACGAGCATCGACGCCCCGGCGGCCACCATGGCCCGGCCGGGTTCGCACCAGAGTTCGGCACCCTGATCGACCATCGGCTGCGCGGCTTCCTTGATCGCGGCCATATAATTTTCCAGCGGCGGCGGGGTCATGCCGGGGTAAGTCGCCGGGAAACCGCCGCCCACATCGAGGACGTCGACCTTGATCTTCGCTTTGGCGATGACATCAATCGCGCGCGCGATGGCGAGCTTGTAGGCCACCGGGTCCATGCACTGCGAGCCCACGTGGAAGCTGACGCCGACCTTGTGCGCCACCTTGCGGGTGTGGCGGAGCAGATCGACAGCCGACGAGGGCGCTGCGCCGAACTTGCCGGAGAGATCGTAAGCCGCGGCCCCATTGCCGGACACCGCCAAGCGGATGACCAGATGCAGGTCCTTCGCCGACTTGGTCTGTTCCAGGATCTTGAGGAGCTCACCCGACGAATCGAGCGAGAACGTCCGCACACCCATCTTATAGGCAAGACGGATGGCTTCGCGCGACTTCACGGGGTGCATGAAATGGAGGTGGGCGCTCTTCAGGAACAGGCCCCTCACCAACCGCACTTCGTCCAGTGAAGCGACATCGAAGTGACGGATGCCGGCCGCGAACATATGGCGCAGGAACTCAGCCCCCGGATTGCATTTCACGGCATAGAGGACCTTGCCCGGAAACTGGCTGAGGAAGGCGTCCGCCTGGGCGCGCACGGGCGCAGGGAAGACGCACTGAACAGGGCCTTCCGGTTTCAGGTGCTTCGCCACATCGTCCACGGAGCGGTAGATCCGTTCCGGAGTTTCGGAGGCAACGAGCTTTTGGCGCGATTTCGTTTGGTACATATCTATCATCATTCCCAGCCAGGCCACCTTACGGCGGCGCAATAACGTCAGCTCCCGGGTTTTCCACCCGGGACCAATTCGATTGTCAGGATTGAGTTATCAACCCCGGATCACGTCGAACCTGGAGATGACCACCAGATCGTGGCCGTCCCAGGCGATATGCCGGCAATGGACAAGGGCCGCCGGTACGCAGGCGGTCTGTCGCGGACGCTTTCCTAGTGTCGGAAGGGGCATGCACGGCCTCCTTTATCAATCAGACGAAACAAACAGTCCAACCAAGTAAAGGACGCTTACGTCGTTGCTTAACGGCAGTTCGCTTTAGGCACGTGCGCGTACGTCTAAGGTCCGCATTTACTCTCCTCATGCGAGAAATCAAGAAAAAAGAATCCCTTGGCGGACTTTTTTTGGCTGTGTGACGGTGACGCAGCAATGGTGAACTGTCTGGGGCCGGCTCAGACGGACACGCGCCGGCGCCCCCGCGCCAAATATGACAGTCGAGGAGGAAATCCGATGATCGAGATTTATCCACTGACCGCACTCACCACTCTGGTGTCTCTGCTGGTCTATTTATGGGTCACGTTGAAGGTCGGCGGCGCTCGCGCGAAGTTCGGCGTCAAAGCCCCCGCAGTGGACGGTCCGCCCGATTTTATGCGGGTTTTTCGCGTTCAGCAAAATACGCTGGAGCAAATCGTCATGTACTTGCCGGCGCTCTGGTTGTTTGCGGTCGCGTGGGGCGACGTCATCGCTGCAGGCGTCGGCGTGTTCTGGCCGATCGGCCGGCTGGTCTATGCGATGAGCTACTATCAAGCCGCTGAGAAGCGCGGCGCCGGGTTCGGGATCACCTTCCTGTCGACCGCGGTGTTGATCCTCGGCGCACTGGCCGGCGTCGCCACCCGGCTGGCTTGAAGCACGCCGCAAGACGGCAAATCGCGAATCGAGACACGCGCGCCGCTCCCGATTCGCGGCGGCGCGTTAGGGATTCGTTAAGGGTTTGGCGCGCCGTCGGGCGCTGCGATCAACGCCTGCACACGACCGAGCGCATCGTCCGTCACCTCGGACTGCACGCGGCCAAGTTCTCGGCCGGTTCGGTCTGTCACAACAACCAACGGCGCCGACTTATCCCCAACTCCCAATGCCGGAAAGTACTCGTCCTCGTCGACGTACAAGACGACCACCCTCTCCCGGACGGCGGGATCCTTGTACACCGACCGCATGCCGCCCGAGATGAAACCCCGGACAATGGCGCCGGGGTTGGGGATCAGAGGTGTGTTGTAGACTTGGACAGCGGTGCCATCCCGGACCGGCGCGAGCGCAGCATCCCAGGCATCGACTGCCTTCTGCATGTCGCGGCCGAAGCTGATCAGAATGACATTGCGTTGCGCCTTGAAGTCGTCGGGCAGGACTAGTTTCTGCTTCGCAAGCGTTTCGGATTTGACTTTGGGAAACAATTGGCCGGGATCGGCATGAACCGCTTGCAGGGATGCGAAAACCCCAAGCAGCAGCGCCGCCGGAAATTGAATTCGTATCATCCGATTTGCGAATGGGTTATTCGGCCGCGCGAATGTCGGCCGGCACGTCGAGGCGCGGCACCGCGCGGTGAACCCATCCCTTGGGATCGGCTTTACGGGTCGGCGACGCCAGGACTTGAACTTGATGTTTGAGTTCTTCGGCGAGGCGCTCACCATCGATGACGCCGCGCGTGCGCGCCCATTCCTGAACCTTGCGGCGGAACGTCAGTTCCATACCGTCGGCTTCGATCAGGAATTCTTCGGTGGTCGATTTCGGCGTCAGTTTCGGCTTCACGAACCGAACGATGTTGTGGTCTTCCTCGATCGCGGCGAACAGACCTTTCAATCGATCGGCGTCGTACTCGGGTTCCATCAGGAAATTGCGCGCCTGAAATCCGAAACTGCGCGTGTTGTATTCGTCGACCGGCGTGCGCGCGGAAAATAGGACCTGCGTGATCTCGCTGGTCATCTCCTGATAAAGCATCTCGGTCAGACCGACCATCGACCATTGAATCGTGACCCGCGTCGTCTTGCGGTCTTTCGGCAGGATTTTCGCAATCGCCCCCGACTTGTTCGCCAGCGGCGGCGCGGCCCGCTCCCGGGTCAGAGTGGCGCCATATTGCGTTTCCGTGATCGGTACGATGTTGGCCTTGGGGCTCAAGCGATTGCCGAACGCCTTGTGCACGAAGGACGGATGCGAAGTGTCGACCGAATTCTCGCCAAGCCTGACCCAATTGGTATCCGTCCAGACATAGTTGTAACGGACCACGCGCCAGTCGGGCGAGTTTATGAACGGTTCGAACCAATCGGGGATCGAAGGCCGGTTTGCTTCCTCATCGTCGCCGAGAAATGCCCAGACGAGCCCATATTTCTCTTGCACGGGATAGGTGTCGATGCGGGCCCGCTTGGGCGGCACGACATCATCGCCCATGGCCGGGATCTTGGTGCACTGGCCCGAGCCGTTGAACTCCCAGCCGTGGTACGGGCACGCGATGCAGCCGCCCTTTACCTGTCCGCGATGCAACGCGCCGCCGCGGTGGCAGCATACGTCGGTCATGCAACGCACGGTACCGTCGGGCTCGCGGTAGAGCACGAAATCGAGACCCAACATGCGCACGCCGAACGGCGTGTCGGTAATGTCGGCGGATGTGGCGGCGACGTACCAGTTGTTGATCAGCATGGGAAACTCCGTAAAGAAAAGCCGTGATGCAATATATACGTCGCCCGGACCGGGGGGATCATCGCGAAATGCAGGCGATCGGCCTCAGCATTGGCGGGCACCATAGGTCGTGCATATCCCACTCAAAACGGTTTGACGATACCGAGAAATGCCATCGCGGCGGAAGCGCCCCAAAAGACGTAAACGACGGGCTTGGCCCGCACCAGCGCGGCGGTGAACATTGTATCGATTTCGGCGGTTGGCCCCTCGGCGGCCAATCGCTGGAAACCGATCACCCAAATACCGACGAACGACCTGAGAATAAGCCCCAGCGCCACGATTACACCGAATAACGCGACTTTCATCGCAAGCCAGCGCGCTTCGAAAAGCGTTCCGGTCGCGAGCGCATAAGACCCCGCCACGATAAATAAGGGCGCGACAACGTAGCGCACGCCATTATCAAGTCGGCGCAAAAGCTCGCCGGCCATCGGCCCCTTGCGCAGGTAAACCAGCCAAGACACGACCAGCCAGGACAGGGCGAAAATCCACACCAGCACCAGCCACCCGCCGGTGATCGGCGATAACCCGAGGTCGGCGGCAAGCTGTAAGCCGACCGCCGGCAGGACAATCAAGCAACTGCGCGGCACCAGATCGATCTTGAGCATTGCCGCAAGAAACCGCCGGCGCTCGTCGATCGGCAATCCCGGCTTAGCGAGGTAATGCGACGTGACGTAAACACCCCAATCGGGCCCCAGCCAGTACACGAACAAGACGACGTGGACGAAAATCAGGATGTCGTGAGAGATCATGGCTGGACCTTATTAACGGGAAAAAGCGTTGCGTCGCGGTTGATGGTATCGCCTGGCCGGCCGATCCGGCAATTGCGCGGTCGGCCGAGGAAGTCCTCAAAATGAAAGAGAAACATGCCGACGATT
>JAGREB010000255.1 GCA_020446775.1 Paracoccaceae bacterium | reverse complement strand
CCGATCGACTATCTCGACTTCGCCAGCCCCGAACCGGGCCTCGGCAGTAAAATCGGCCTGGACGCGACGGCGAAAATTCCGCCCGAAACCCATCGCCCCTGGGGCCGCGAAATCCGCATGGCCGAAGACATCGTCGACTTGGTCAGCGATAAATGGAAAAGCTACGGCCTGCCGGGCAGCGGCACGCCGATATGGAGAAAAAAGTAAATGTCGTCCGATGCGCTTCTGAACATCCTCACCGATCTAATCAAACAGGCCAAAAAGGCCGGCGCCGACGCGGCCGATGCCATTGTCGTCGACGGCGCGTCCATTGGCGTCACATGGCGCATGGGCAGCCTTGAGCATCTCGAACGCTCCGAAGGCGGCGATATCGGCTTGCGCGTTTTGATCGGCAAAAAGCAGGCCATCGTCGCTTCGTCGGACCGGTCCAAGACGGCGCTCAAGGAACTGGTCGAACGCGCCGTGGCGATGGCCAAATCTGTGCCGGCCGATCCGTTCATCGGCCTTGCCGACCCGTCGCAGATCGCCACATGGCTGCCAACGCTCGACATCTGCGATACGACCGAACTCACCGCCAAGCAATTGATCGCCAAGGCGACCGAAGCCGAGGAAGCCGCCCTTGCCGTCAAAGGCGTGACCAACTCCGAAGGCGCGTCGGCGCATTGGGGTATGTCGCAAGTCGCCATCGCCAATTCGGCCGGATTTCATCGCAGCTATCAAAGCTCCGGCTCCAGCTTCAGTTGCTCGGTGATCGCGGGCGACGGCAAGACCGGCATGGAAACCGATTACGACTATACGTCGGCGGTTTACGTCTCGGACTTGCGTCCAGCCGCCGACATCGGCCGCATCGCCGGAGAGCGCGCCGTCAGGAAACTCGGCGCACGCAAGATGAAAAGCGGGCGATACCCGGTTATCTTCGAGCCGCGCGTCGGGCGGAGCTTTGTCTCGCACGTTTTAGGCGCCATCAACGGCGCGGCAATCGCGCGCGGCACGTCGTTCCTGAAGGATTCGATGATGACCGAGGTGTTCGGCCCATGGGTCGACATCGTCGAAGATCCGCACCGTCAGCGCGGAACGCGTTCAAAACCTTGCGACGCGGAAGGGCTGCCCAACCGCCGCCGGCACTTGATCGACGGCGGCGTGCTCAAGACGTGGCTGCTCGATCTGCGTTCGGCGCGCAAACTCGGCCTCGAGCCGACCGGCCACGCCGCGCGCGGCCCGGGTTCGCCGCCCGGCCCGGCAGCAACCAACGTCTACATGGCGGCGGGCAACATTACGGCCAAGGGCTTGATGGCCGATATCGGCCAAGGGCTTTATGTCACCGACTTGGTCGGCCAAGGCGTTAACGGCATCACCGGCGATTATAGCCGCGGCGCGGTCGGGTTTTGGATCGAGAACGGCGAATTGACCCATCCGGTGCACGAAGTCACCATCGCCGGTAATCTGAAATCGATGTTCCGGCGCCTGACGCCCGCAAGCGATCTCGAATTCCGCTATGGAATCGATACACCGACCATCCGCATCGACGGCATGTCGCTCGCAGGGACCTGAACTGCCAACAGGGGAGCAAACCGGCATGGCGAGAAAACCGGCCCGAAAAAAGACAACGGCAAAAAGCAGGGTCGATTTCGTGGTCATCGCCGTCCGGCGTGAGTTCGCAACCGCCGGGTTCGACAAAGCGTCGCTGGCGCGCCGCTTTATCTAGCTGGGATAGGCGAGCATGACCGGTTCGGCGTCGATTTCGATACGCGCCGGAAGCGCGGTGACGACGTCGCCGTCCACCTGCAACGGCTGATCGGCCAATCCCGCCAACTCGACGCTGCGGCCAGGCACGATGGCAACATCGGACAGGCGCGGCAGCCTTCCGCTGATCAACGCCAAACCATAGCGCGCCACCGACAACCAGCCGCGGCCTTTGAGGAGAACGACGTGAAACAAGTCGTCGCGCAGCGACGCCGGCGGCGCGGCAACGAAAGGGCCGCCATAGTGGCGGCCGTTGCAGACCACAGTCGAGACCGTGCGATGGGCAACGCCGTCGATGACGACATCGCATTCCTGAAAAGCGTCCGAAAACGCGAGCTTGAACGTCTCGAGGACATAAGCCAGGGGCCCGATTTTCTTCTTGAGGGCCAGAGAAACGCGATGCACGACGTTGGCGTCGAACCCGGCGCCGGCCATCATCACGAACCGCCGCCCGTTAGCGACGCCGACCCGGATGGGCTGGAGCGACCCAAATGCAAGCGCGCGGGCAACGGCCTCGGTTCGGCGCGGCAAGCCCATTTCGTCGGCCAGCACGTTGGCGGTTCCAAGCGGGATCACCCCCAATGCGATGCGTTTGCCCTTGAGCCCGTTGACGACTTCGTTGACCGTCCCATCGCCGCCGGCGGCGGCAATCAAGTCAACCTCCGCCGGGTCGGCGGACGCGGCAATCCGCTCGGCATCTCCGCGTTGCGTGGTCTCGATCAGTGTAAATGGAGCGATCGGCTTGAGCGCGGCAAGAACCGCATCGAGTTTTGGACGGCGTTTGCGCCCTGCGACCGGGTTGAACACGACCAAAATACGGCGCGCCGCGATCGTGGCAGGCGCTAAGGCGTCACCAACACAGTCGATATTCATGACGCGGGTGTGTACGCGAGCCGACTCCCCGCCGCCAGTGACAGTTTCGTTGCATGGCGATGAAGAGTTCGCGAAATCAAGGCGCGGGACTCTAGGCAAGCGACTCGCACTCACGTACATCGCGCGTCATGGATGGACTTCCGGAGTTTACGGTGCGCGCCGTCGGTCACAGCCTCAGATTCCGGTCGATTTTCATTTCCGATATCCATTTGGGCACGCGCGGCTGCAAAGCCGACTTCCTGCTCGACTTTCTCAAGCATACTGAGAGTGAGCGGCTCTATCTGGTCGGCGACATCGTCGACGGCTGGCGTTTGCGCAAAAACTGGTTCTGGACACAGGCGCACAACGACGTGGTGCAAAAATTGCTGCGCAAGGCGCGCAAAGGCACCGACGTGACCTATGTCCCGGGCAATCACGACGAATTCTTGCGCGACTACCTCGGTCATGAATTCGGCATGGTCAAAGTCCGCCGCAACGCCATCCACAAAGCCGCCGACGGGCGGCGATATCTCGTCATGCACGGCGACGAATGCGACGGCGTGATGATGTATGCGCGATGGCTCGCGATCCTCGGCGACTATGCCTACGTCACCGCGCTCGCCATCAATCATTGGTTCAATGTCGCCCGCCGCGTCTTCGGTCTGCCCTATTGGTCGTTGTCGAAATACTTGAAACACAAGGTCAAGAACGCGGTTCAATTCATGACGAATTACGAAACCGCGATGGTCAAGATGGCCCGCACGCGCGGGGTCGACGGCGTGATCTGCGGGCATATCCATCATGCCGATATCAAGGATGTCGAAGGCATCGCCTATTGCAACGACGGCGATTGGGTCGAGAGCTGCACCGCGCTGGTCGAACACTTCGACGGACGCATGGAAATCATCGCCTGGGCCGACTTACGCGGCATGGTTCCGGGTGAAACCGCACCGCTCGCGCTGCCCGCCCCGCTCCTTGAACGCGCCAAAATTCTCGACGACGCACAGACCGCTTCAACCCGGCCGCCGCTCGAGGCCTACAACAAGGCGAAAGAATGCGAATACTCCTCGTCACCGACGCTTGGCACCCACAAGTCAACGGCGTCGTCCGAACCCTAAACACGCTGAAGCAGCACCTCGAAAAAGACGGGCACGATGTCATTTACATCACGCCCGACTGGTTCAAGTCGTTTCCGTGCCCGACCTACCCTGAAATCCGCCTGGCGCTGTTCCCGGGCCGCAAGATCGGTGCGACCATCGAGCAGTTCCGGCCATGCGTCGTGCACATTGCGACCGAAGGCCCGCTCGGGATTTCGGCGCGGCGGTACTGCGTGAAGCGGAACATTCCGTTCACCACCGCCTTCCACACCAAATTTCCCGAATACGTCAACGCACGCTTCAAAGTGCCGACCAAGCTCACTTACAAGGCAATGCGCTGGTTCCATGGCAAGTCGTCGGGAATCATGGTCGCGACGCAAACCATCGAGAACGAACTTCGCGATCGCGGTTTCGACAACATCAAACGCTGGAGCCGCGGCGTCGACACCGAGCTGTTTCATCCGCGCGACAAATCCTTTCTGAACCTGCCGCGCCCGGTCATGTTGTACGTCGGCCGGGTCGCAGTGGAAAAAAATATCGACGCCTTTTTAGAGACGGACGCACCGGGAACCAAGGTCGTGGTCGGGGACGGGCCACGCCTTGAGTTTCTGCGAAAAAAATATCCAAGTGTCGTGTTTGCCGGCGTGAAGGAAGGCGAAGAACTCGCCAAGCACTTTGCCGCCGCCGATGTTTTTGTGTTCCCAAGCCTGACCGATACATTTGGCCTGGTGCTGATCGAAGCACTGGCGTCGGGCGTACCGGTTGCGGCTTATCCCGTTCCGGGACCGCTCGATGTGATCGGAGACGCGCCGGTCGGATGCTTGAACGCCGATCTCGGCATTGCGATCCGCGAGGCCTTGAAAGCGTCACCCGAGGCCTGCCGCGCCCACGCCGAAATGTTTTCGTGGGCCGCCTGCACCCAGCAGTTCCTCGAAAACGTGCGGCCGTTCGAATACGACGGCCTCGACGGATCGGCGCCGGCCGCATCGGACCAGATTACGGCCACCAAAGCGGCGTAAACCGCCGTTTCACCGGCGCGCGGGTTCGCCTATTGTCCCGGTTCGACAGAACCGGGGACACGTTTGGCAGATTTCCGCAACAAGCTGAAGCATTGGAGCCGAGGCCCCACCGTCAGGCGCGGCCTGAAGGCGTTCGCGACCGCGCACATCAAACTGGTCAAAGCGTCGTCGCGCTGGCAAACGGTCAACGAGCCGGTCATCGCGCCGGCGTGGCGGGGCGAGACGGCCGTCATCGTCGCGTTCTGGCACGAACGTTTGGCGCTGATGCCTTACTGTTGGCCGTCCACCAAACCATTCCACATGCTGATCTCGTCCCACCCCGACGGTCAGGTGATCGCGGGTGCCGTGGCGGCGTTCGGGATCACGACTGTCGCCGGCTCGACCACACGCGGCGGCGGCGAGGCCTTGCGCCAGCTTATCCGGCGGCTGAAAGCCGGTGAATCGGTCGGCGTCACACCCGACGGCCCGCGCGGACCGCGCCATCAGGTGCAGGACGGTGTACTGGCCTTGGCGCGCCTGTCGGGCGCGCCCATCGTCCCGGCGGCGGTCGGTGTCAGCCGGCATTTGCGCCTCAAGACATGGGACCGGCTGATCGTAAGTTTACCGTTTAGCCGTGGAACGATGGTGTGGGGAAACCCGGTCAACGTTCCGAAAGATGTCGATGACGCGCAGCTCGCCGCCACCCGCGCTGCCGTGACGGCGGAACTTATTCGCGTCAGCGAACTCGCCGACCGTCTTGCCGGCGGACACGCCGGGGACAGCGAACATGCGCGCGCCTGAATTCTGGCAAGACAGCGAAAGCGTGCTTGCGTCGGTTTTGGAACCCGCCGGCCGCATTGTCGGCGCCGTGACAACCTGGCGTGCGACACGGCCCAATCCGCCGCGCGCGCCCATCCCAGTGATCTCGGTGGGCGGCGTCACCGTCGGCGGTGCCGGGAAAACGCCGGTCGCGGCCGAGATCGCGCGGCAGCTCGCCGGCATGGGACAAAAACCGGCCGTCCTGTTGCGCGGATACGGCGGACGCGTGACCTCCGCAACGCGGGTCGATCCGGCGCGGCACACCGTCGATGACGTGGGCGACGAAGCATTGATCCACGCCGCAGTACATCCCACCTGGGTGGCGCGGCGGCGGATCGTCGCGGCATGTCTCGCCGCCGCCGACGGATGCACGATCGCAGTGCTCGACGATGGCCATCAGCATCCCGGCCTACACAAAGATCTCTCGATTGTCGTGCTCGACGGCCGCAATCCATTTGGCAACCAGCGGCTGGTTCCCGCAGGGCCATTGCGCGAATACCCGGACGACGCGATCAAACGTGCCCAGGCCGTTGTCATCGTCGGCGAGGACAAAACGAATGTCGCCGCGCGATTGCCGGGCCATGTCGTGGTTTTACGCGCCGATCTCGTACCCGATCCCGCCGCCACCGCTTTGCGCGGCCGGCGTGTCGTCGCCTTCGCCGGCATCGGCGATCCAAAAAAATTCTTCGCCACGCTGAACGATCTCGGCGCGCAGATCGCCGCGCGCTACGGCTTCGAGGATCACCACGCCTTCGGCCCCAGCGATATTCAACCGATCCTCGATCAAGCCTTCGCGATGCAAGCAATTCCCGTCACGACGGAAAAGGACGCGGTCAGGCTCGCGCCCGATCAACGCCAGCAGGTCGATGTGGTGAAAGTGGCGGCGGTATTCCGCGATCCGGGAACGGTCGAAGCGCTACTGCGCGGCGCCGTGCCCGGCGGTTGAAGGCGGCAAAACCGCCAGCACGGTTTCGGGGTCGAGGCGGGTGTCGAACCACATCACGCCGAAATGTAGATGCGGACCGGTGGCGCGGCCGGTCATGCCGATTTTCCCAATCAGATCGCCCTGCTTGACGTGCTGGCCGTCTTTGACGGCGATCTCGCTCATATGGATATAGACACTGTCGAGACCGTAACCGTGCTCAAGCACCACGGTCTGCCCGGTCAACACCATGTCGGCCTTGGCGAGCGACACGATCCCGTCGGCGGCGGCATGGACCGGCGTGCCGGTTGGCGCGGCGATATCGAGGCCTACGTGCGGCGCGCGCGGCTCACCGTTCAGAATGCGCTGACTGCCGTAGACTCCTGAAATGCGGCCCTGGGCCGGCATCGCAAAACCGGAATCGAAATAGGCGACGGGCTCTGTCCGCGCGCGCACCGCGCGCATCAGCTTATTGTCGGCGGCGATCTTGGCGGCGGTGGCGGGATCGGGCGTTACCAGCTTGGGTGGTAAGCCTTCAACCCGCTCGATTTGCCATTTGCGCGGCGCGACCTTCAGCGTCTCGACGGTTGTGGTTCCGTCCGGTGAGGTGACCGTAAGATCGGCCGACTTCGGCGCATCGCGGTCGAAGCCGATCACAAAGCGGCCGTCGGACGTCACCGCGATCTCGCGGCTCCCAAATTTGACGCTGGTTCCCGGCGCGACTTGGCCGACGACAACGCCGCCTTGTTCGGCACGGCCGGTGAATGCGATCTCCGCGCGGGCGATCGACGCCATCCCGCACACGCACAGAAAGATAATCAAAACGCGCATCAGAACAGACTGCCTTGGCTGCCGCTTGGTTTCGGCGGTGCGCGTTTCGCAGGTTTGGTAGATGGTGCGGTAACCGCACCACCCCCTGCGTGCACGGGCACGCGGCCATTGGCGTGCACGGGCACGCGGCCATTGGCGTGCACGGGCACGCGGCCGTCGGCGAATTCGATCTCGAGCGCGGCGCTTTTGACGGCGTCGGCGGCGGCAGTCACGACACGCTCGCCGTGGCGGACGATGGTATAGCCGCGTTCCAGGACGCGCTTCGGCGAGACGGATTCGATGCGCGCCGCCAGCGCCTCGAACCGCACTTCGGCGTCCTGGCGCGCGCGGATCAATCCGCGTTTCAATCTGTCGAACATCGCTGTCATGTCTTTTTCGCTGTCGCCAAGGTCGCGCTTGAACCGGTCAAGATTAAGGCGCGCCAGCAGCAGCGACAAATCGCGAGCTTTATTTTCGATCAGCTTGGCCGGGGCAAGTTTGAATCGCTCGGTCAAGGCGTCGAGCGCCTGTTCCTTGTCAGCCACAATCGATTCAAGGCGCGGAATGCCGCGCACCAAACCTTCGAGATGGATGCGGTGCTGTTCCAACAGCCGCGCCATGCCCTGCACGAGGCGAGTGTGATGCTGCGCCACATCGGCCACCAGTTCGAGCCTGACCGGCACCGCTATTTCCGCGGCGGCGGTCGGGGTCGGCGCACGCCGGTCCGATGCATAGTCGATCAGCGTGGTGTCGGTCTCGTGACCGACCGCCGAGATCAGCGGAATGTCCGAATCCGCCGCTGCACGCACGACGATTTCCTCGTTGAAGGCCCACAGGTCTTCGAGGCTGCCGCCGCCGCGCGCCA
>JAGREB010000254.1 GCA_020446775.1 Paracoccaceae bacterium | reverse complement strand
AAACCCCAGTGATCCGGACGGGACCACTGGGACTTTTCTTAGCACGCAAAGGAAAGCAGGTGAATTACGGTGCCTTGGCCATTTTTTCCGCCGCCGGCATGCCTTTGGACACGATGGAATCGAGAGCCTCATAAAACGCCTCGATCAGCGGCGCGTTGTATTTGCCGACCGGAAGGCCGTTGTAGATGATTTCCGTATTCCGGACCTTGAACGTACGCGTATAGGGCACGCTCCAGTCGGGATAGTCGACCGGCTGGTAGATGTCATACCCCGGGAAGCCTTCGAAATTGAACATCGCGTGGGTGAACATGGTATCGGTGTTCTCGGAGAAGAACTCGATGGGCATATTGATGACGTAGTCGAAACCGGACTCGATGCCGTCCCAAAACGCCTTGTTGGTCGAAAGATATTTGCCGGTGGGGTTGTTATAGGGATCGGCGAAGTGGTCCTGCGCCTGCACTACTTCGGTCCGGCTGAAGCCGTAGCCGCCAAGCATCGTCTCGACGTCCGTGGCCATCGCGTCGCGGTACTGCGGAGCAAGCTCAATCCAGGCTTCGAGCGGCGCTTTGTCCCACGCCATGCCGTGCACGGATACCACGACCTTTACTTTGGCGCCGGCCGGCAGCGTGTCGAGCCGGTCTTTAAGCAACTGCAAGTGAGCCTGCCGCACGACCGGAAATTCCGCCAGTTGCGGCTGAATGATCATCTTGATGTGTTTACCGTGCTCGGTTTCCCAGTCGTGGATGTAATGCATCGCGTGCTTGATCGATCCATTGAACTGTTCGTGATGGGAATAGATCGGCGTCGGCGCCGCAAGAACGATGGTCTCCGCGCCGCCGTCGAGTAGCTCGCGCATGTATTTTTCGGCGGCACCCGGCGTTTCCGCGCTGACGAAGCGGTAGGGAATATCGCCGTACTTGGCGCGTAGCTTGTCGAGCGCGCTTTTCGCAATAGCCCATTCACCGGCTTCGTGCGGCACGCGGCCGTCGGTGAGTCCCTTACCCTCGCCGTAATAATAGACTTTGGCCTTGGTAATCAGCTTATTGGCCACCGTCGGTATGCCCGATTTGCGCCCGGCGTAGAGAAAATAACCGTGGTCCATGTGCACTGTCGGGCTCGGCGGGATCCACTGCACCTCGCCGCGGCGGTACTTCTCGATGTAAGCGATGCCGTCGACATCTTTTTCGCTGCCGCGGAAATCGACCAGCTTGGCGGGTGTGAAATCCTCGAACGCGTAAAACTTGTCCGGATCGAGCAGGACGATACCGCGGTCGGCCATCACCATGTAGCGCACCGGCCATGGGATGTACTGCATCGGCTTCAGCGCCAGATTGTAAAAATCCTCGGCGCGGAATCGCTCCGGCATGAAAAGCCCGGAGATGAAAATCGCGATCTTGCCTTCGGGGATCGTGTCTTGCGTCTTGTAATAAGCGTAGTAGTTGGGTTCGGCCAACTGCGGCGGCGTGCGGTTCATATACTTGAAGACGCCGTAGCCGCCGGCGCTGGCCACCACCACAATGGCGGCGGCCACGATCAGAATCCGCTTCAGGATTTTCATGGCGGACCGCTTTTCAGATTCGGCCGCGCGATCAGCGCGCCGCGACGCGGTAGCGGCGCAACGCTCCAAAAGCAATGGCGGTCAGCCCCGCGACGACGACCAATAGACCCGCCATCGACGCGGCGATGCGCGCGAAAATCGCGCCGAACGGTTCTTCGGCGTAGACGAACTTCGGCATGGTGTCGAAATCGACGGTGGTCAGCGGTTCCTGCTTAAGGAACTTGCCCGAGAAGTATTCGATCCAGGTCTTGTGATAGACCAGAACCTGATCGATGAAGTTGGCGTAGCGGTTGGCGCTGGTGCCGGCGATGTCGTTGAACGCCCGTTGCAGCATGATGGCCGGCGATAGGAACTGGAACTTGGCCACCGTGCTTTCCTGCTGCGCCAGCTGATCGCGGAATACGCCGAACAGCGGCATCACCGCTTTTTCGACCGCCGCGCCATTGGCCAGCGACAGCGTCAGGAAATCGTTGGCTTTCTCTTCACCGCCCGGCACCAGTTCGATGTGATCGTAGTAATACTGGTCGAGCGCTTGCATGCGCTGAAACTCGGCCGCGGTCTGGGCCTCGCGCGCGGCGACGAAAAAGTCCATTCGCGACGGCGCGGGGTAGAGCGTGGTCGAGACGATGCTGACAAGGGTCGGCACGATGACCACGAACACCAGCCACGATCCGGCGAGGATGATCCCGTTGGTGGCCGAGCTGCGCCCGAAGGCATTCACCAAGACCGCAAGCGCGAACCAGAACAGCGCGTACAACAACGTCGCGCCGATCCACAGGACGAAGCGAACCCATGTCTGGGCCTGGTCGAGATCGGTGCCGACGGCGGCGACGGCACCGACACCGAACGCCAGCACCACGGCCAGGATCACCGTCATGCGCGAAATCATCTTGGAGGCCATCAGCTTGCGCAGCGTGATCGGATGCGCCAGCACCATCGCCAGTGTGCCGCGCTCTTTTTCGCTCGACAGCAGATCGTAGCTCATCGCCAGGATGAAGATCGGCAGCAGGAAGATGATGACGAAGGCGACATCGAATGCGCCGGCCTTGAGATTGACCGGATTTTCGATCTCGTTCTCCTTGGTCACGTCGATGATGCTTTTCATGCTCACCGGCAGGTAGTTGAGGTTCATGTCGCTCTGGCCGATCGACAGCGCGGCCAAACCCGTCGGCGGCAGCACGGCGTAGGAGGCGGTTTCGCTACCGACCGCGCCGGCGTTGGTCGCCTGCGGCGGACCTTCTCCGGGGGCATGATTGATGGCGGCGAACTCCATCGAGCCGCCTTTGGCTTTGATTTCGTCCTCGTACTTGGCGAGATCGGCCCGCATCTTGGCGCGGGCGCCGTCTTCGTGCTGCGAGATCGCGGCCGCGCCGCGGGTTTGCCGGGTGACCGTGTTTTCCGCGGTCCAAGCGCCGAAGGCCATCGCGGCGAGCAACAGCAGCAGGATCCAGGCCAGCGCCGGTGTCTTGGCCAGCGAACGGGTTTCGTGGGCGATGATCAGGCTATACATGGTCGATCCTCCCGTTTCAGGCCGCGACGGCGTTCATGCGCCGCACCGCGGCGCTGGCAAAAAAGCCGGCCGCCACCAGCCACGCCAGCAGCAATCCCAACGCGGGACCGTATTCGCGCATCACGTCGGCGAATGTAGGCGGCGCGTATTCGAACGGCGGCACGATCGCGAACACCGCTTCGTCGGCCGTCATGTAATTCGATGAATCATTGACGCCGTTCAGATCGACGGCGGCTTTCGACAGATAGCCGTTCATTTTCGAGACCATCAAACGGCGTTGTTCTTCCGCGGCGCGGGTGTAGGCGTCGTGGTGCAGCAGGTCCGAACCCGCCAGTCCCATCGATACCGATTTCAGCGCCAGTAACGGCGCGAACACACCGAGCCCATCCTGAAGCCGGCGTTGTTTCAGGTAGGTGTCGCGCAGGCTGTTGTAGTGGTGATCGAACACGATATGGTCGAGTTCCTCCAGCTTTTGCATCCGCACCGCCGGAAAATACATCGGCAATTGGGTCGGGCTTCTGACGTTGTATTCCGTCATCAGGCCGCGAATGTACTGCCCCATCTTGACGGCCGTCGGCACGCCGTCGAGGCCGTTGACTTGGTCGGTTTTCATTTGCGCCTCGAACTCGCCCAGCGACGGCGAGGGATAGACGACCTTTGAGATTTCGGCCGCGGTCTTGGGGCCGATGAAGACCGCGAACGCCCAGAACCCGACCAGCGCCATCAAGGACACGCGCGGCGAGGACGACAGCGCCGATACGCCCAACGTGAGCAGCAGGAAGACGAGGCCGTAGGCTGTATAGGCGGCGGCAATGACACCGACCCGCGCGCCGAAATTGTCGGCGCCGTCGCCAAGGTCGGCGAGCGAAATGGCGACCGCTCCGATCAGGATGGCCGGCACCAGCACCAACGCCGCCGCACCGCCGATGCCGAGGGCCTTGCCCCACAACAATTCGGAACGCGCCACACCCATGCTCATCAGCTGGCGAAGCGTGCCGCGCTCGCGTTCGCCCGAAAACGCGGTGAAGCCGAGAAAGATAATCAACAGCGGCATCAAGACCTGAAGGATCATGGCGCCGTTGAGATCGCCGAAGCGCGCCACGGCCGCGAGGTCGTTGGCCGGGCGCGAAATGGCGAGGTTCTGCTTATGCGCTTCCATGAACAGAAGGTTGCCGGTGTAGGGTTCGATGCCGTTATCGAAGAACGACAACGCGCCGGCTTTCTTGAAGGCATAGTTGCCGTAATGCGCCGCCGAATGCGGGTTTTTATCGCCTTGCTTGAGCCATTGGGTGTTGGTTTCGCCTTGGGCCATGGCCCGGTCGGCGCTGAAGGCAGTGTACTTCTGCCAGCCGACCGCGAGCGCGGTGATCAGCAGAACCACCATAATGGCGGCGGTCCACTTAAAGCGGCCGTCGCGCAAGATTTCGGTGAATTCCTTGGCGGCGATGGTGCCGATCATACCGCCGCCTCTGCCTACGGTCGCTTCCGCCATATTTGCCTCCCCGCGCGCCCAAATTCGAGTTTCAGGCCCCGCCGCGATTTTCTAGTGCATATGTTCGAGATAAATCCGTTCGACGTCGGCGTGGCTCACTTCGCCGGTCGATAATTCCTGCATCAACCGGCCTTCGCGCATGATGCCGATGCGCGTGCCGGTTTCCTTGGCGCGGAACAGATCGTGCGTTGCCATCAGAATCGCCGCGCCGTCGCTCTGCAATTGTTTCAATAAGGTCGAGAATTCGTTGCTGGCCTTTGGGTCGAGGCCCGACGTCGGCTCGTCCAGCAACAACGCCTTGGCCTGTTTGGCCAACGCAATCGCGACGCCGACCTTTTGACGCATGCCTTTGGAATAGGCCGACACGCGTTTGTCGACAGCTTCGTCCTGCAAACCGACACGCTTGAGGAATTCGCGCAAGTCGTTGTCGTTGTACTCGTTGTGGCCGCCCAGCTTGGCGAAGTACGAGAGGTTCTCGAGGCCCGACAGATTGCCGTAGAGCATCACCGTCTCGGGGATGTAGGCGAGAAACTTCTTCGTTTCCAGCGGCTGCGATGCGACATCGATGCCGTTGACCTTGGCGCTGCCCGAGGTCGGGTCGATGAAGTTCAGAAACAGGTTGATGGTGGTGGTCTTCCCGGCACCGTTGG
>JAGREB010000253.1 GCA_020446775.1 Paracoccaceae bacterium | reverse complement strand
CACCCAGGCGGTGATGATGGCGACGCCGGCGGACCTTGAAGATTTTGCGGTCGGCTTCAGTCTGTCCGAACAAGTCATCAAGACACCGGCCGATATCCATTCGCTCGACGTCATCGAGACGAAATTGGGGATCGAATTGCGCATGGACTTGGCGACACCGAACGCGGAACGCCTCGCACAGCGCCGGCGGGCGATGGCCGGCCCGGTGGGATGCGGACTGTGCGGCATCGAAAGCCTGAAAGAAGCGATGCGGCCGGTGCCGCGCGTCGACGCCGATTTCCGTGTGTCCCAGCGCGATATCATGGGTGCCGTCACCGCAATCGAACGCGCGCAAGCTCTTAACCGGGAGACGCGCGCCGTGCATGCCGCGGCGTTTTGGCGTGCCGGACACGAGTTGGTATTCGTGCGCGAAGATGTCGGGCGTCACAATGCGCTGGATAAGACATCGGGCGCGATTGCCCGGGCGGGCATGTCCGCGCGCGACGGCGTTGTCGTGATTTCGAGCCGCGTTTCAATCGAAATGGTACAGAAAGCCGCCATCATGGGTGCGCCGATCCTGATCGCGGTCTCCGCCCCGACCGCGCTCGCCGTCCGCGCCGCCGAAGAATCGGGCATCACCCTCGCCGCCGTCGCCCGCGACGACGGTTTCGAAGTGTTTTCTCACCCCGACCGCATCGAATTCGACGCCCGTCAGAATGTCGCCTGAAAAACTCACCTATATGGCCAATCAAATCGGCAAATTTTTCGCCCACGAAGGCGAGGAACAGGCCGCGCACGACATCGCCGATCATTTGCGCCGATTTTGGGACCCGCGCATGCGCAAGGATATCCTTGCTCATCTGTCGGCTGGCGGTGCCGGCCTCGATCCGGCGGTACGGCGCGCCCTGGAAGAACTGAAAGCCGGCGCGTCCTGATCTTTGGGCCGTTACGCCTGGTCGATGGGGCCAAGACCGCCGTGCAGCATGTATTTGACCTCGAGATAATCGTCGATGCCGTATTTCGATCCTTCACGGCCAAGGCCCGATTCCTTGACGCCGCCGAACGGCGCGACCTCGGTCGAGATGATCCCTTCATTGATTCCGACGATGCCGTATTCAAGCGCTTCGGCCACGCGCCACACCCGGCCAAGATCGCGGGCATAGAAATAAGCCGCCAACCCGAATGTGGTGTCGTTGGCAATCCGAATGGCGTCTGCTTCGGTCTTGAAACGGTAAAGCGGCGCAACCGGCCCGAAAATCTCCTCGCGCGAGATATCCATGTCGGGCGTAACTGCGGTCAACACGGTGGGTTGATAGTAAGTGCCGCCACTGGCATGGCGTGCGCCACCGGTCAGCGCTTTCGCACCGCCCGACACGGCATTGCCAACCAACCGTTCGACTTTCTCGACCGCCGGCATGTCGATCAGCGGACCTTGCTCGACACCGGCGGTGAACCCATCGCCGACCTTTAACGCCTGCACCGCATTCGCGAGCTTGGCGGCGAACGCGTCGTAGACCCCGTCTTGAACCAGGAAACGGTTCGCGCACACGCACGTCTGGCCCGTGTTGCGATACTTGGATTTCATGGCGCCGTCGACGGCTGCATCGAGATCGGCGTCGTCGAACACAATGAACGGCGCATTGCCGCCAAGTTCGAGCGACACTTTTTTCACGGTACCGGCGCATTGTCGCATCAAGATTTTTCCGACCTCGGTCGAACCGGTGAAGGTGAATTTTCGGACCAGCGGATTTTCGGTCAACTCCTTGCCGATGGCCGGCGCATCGTTCCCGGTAATCACGTTGAATACACCCGGTGGAATACCGGCACGATGGGCCAACTCGGCCATCGCTAAAGCCGTCAATGGCGTTTGCTCGGCAGGTTTGACGATAAACGTGCAGCCCGCAGCAAGCGCGGGCGCCGCCTTCCGCGTGATCATCGCGCATGGAAAGTTCCAAGGCGTGATCGCCGCGACCACGCCGACCGGCTGCTTGACGACGACGATGCGCTTGCCTGCGGCGAAAGTCGGGATGACGTCGCCGTAAACACGCTTTCCCTCTTCGGCGAACCATTCGACGAAGCTCGCCCCGTAGGCGATTTCGCCCTTACCCTCGGCCAAGGGCTTGCCTTGCTCCATGGTCAAGATCGCCCCTAGATCGTCTTGGTTCTGCATCAACAAATCGAACCATCGGCGCAAGACAACCGCGCGTTCTTTCGCCGTCTTCGCGCGCCATGCAGGAAACGCTTTCGCGGCGGATTCGATTGCCCGCTTCGTTTCCTCGACACCGCAGTCGGGCACCGGCGACACAACCGATCCGTCGGACGGATTGACGATATTGAATGTCTTCTTCGATCCGGATTCGATCCACGCGCCGGCGACATAGGCGCGGTCTTTTAACAAGGTGGGGTCTTTCAAGCGGCTTTGAGGTGACACGGTCATCGGAGGAAGCTTCTTTCAAATGCAAAAGTGTGCGAATTGGCCGTTATTCATCGTTATATTACAGCGAACCTAAATACAAAATGATGTATGAAAATGTACGCATCGCGGGTAACCCACTTGATGCGGGTTGAATTGCCATCCTAAGATTTCGAAACGCGATTGGGCCACGGCCCTAACCAAGTCCTTCAATGGACTATTCCGGGGAGCACTCGATATGACATCCACTCGTTTAAAGGTCGGCAGCGCGGTTTTGGGCGGCATATTAGCGGGGCTGTGGCAGGCCGTAGCCTTCGCTCAAGGAGCACCGGTCCTGGTCCGTCCGGATGGCACATACCCGACAGCGCCTTTGGAAAAAGATGTCGTCGTAGTGAAGGTGGTGCAAAACGCGCCGATCAACCTCCAGAAAGCGCCGACCATCGCGGAAGGATTGGCGACCAACGTTGAACGGATGGCGCATTGGATCGATCGCGCCTGCAAGGAAGGCAAGAAGCCGGACTTCATTCTATTCAACGAATTTCCGCTGACGGGATACTCCTCCGGCACGCGCGCCGAAAAATTGAAGTTCACGATCCAGATTCCCGGGCCCGAAACCGACCGGATCGGCGAACTGGCAAAAGCTTGCGACACTTATATCGTATTCGGCAGCTACGCGACGGACCCCGATTGGCCCGGTCACATCCTCAGCCTGAACCCGGTCATCGGACGCGACGGCAAAGTCAAGAAAGTCTATTGGAAAAGCCGCAACGTGTTGCGGCTCGGCGACGAAATTCCGACGACCACGGTCGAGAACGTCCGCGACAAATTCCGCGCCAAGTATGGCATCGAAGAGGAATTTCCGGTGATGATGACGGAATTCGGCAACATTGCGGTGTCGACCGTGCAGATGGATCCATTCGTGTTCGCGGCGTACTCCATGCGCGGCGTCGAAATCATGCTGCGCACCGCGACGTTGTTCTCGAAAGTCGATGTCCAAGGCGCGGCTTACTACAACAACTTCTATTCGGCGATGTCGAACATCACCTTCCCGCCCGAATCGGGAATACCGGCCAGCCTTGGCGGCGGATCTTTGATCGTCGACAACCGCGGCAAAATCCTGGCCGAGGACCCGAGCAACAACGAAGCGTTTATCGAAGCCGAAATCCCGATCGCGAAATTTCGCGAGGGCCGGAAAATTCCCCGCTACGCCATGGAAGTCACTAAACCGGTGTTCGAGCAGTATGTTCAAGAAGTACCGCTCAATCACCTGGACCTGCCG
>JAGREB010000252.1 GCA_020446775.1 Paracoccaceae bacterium | reverse complement strand
TCAATTTCGGCAATCCGGAAAAGCCTGCAATCATGGGACAGATCGTCGGTGCGATTCAGGGTATCGGCGAAGCGTGTTCCGTCCTCGCCTTCCCGGTCGTTTCCGGAAACGTGTCGCTTTACAACGAGACCAATGGCAAGGCGATCCTGCCGACGCCCGCAATTGGCGGTGTGGGTTTACTTGAAAGCGTCGATAATTCGGCGACGATTGCGTTCAAAGCCCATGACGAAACGATCATTCTCATCGGCCAAAAGGATAACGCGCCCGGGTGGCTCGGGCAGTCGCTCTATCTGCGCGAAGTATGCGGCCAGGAAAAAGGTGCGCCGCCGCCGGTTGATTTAATCGCCGAACGCACGGCCGGTCAGGTTGTGCGCGGATTGATCGGCGATGGCTTGGTGACGGCATGCCACGATTTATCCGATGGCGGCCTTCTTGTTACCCTTGCCGAAATGGCGCTGGTCGGGAACATCGGTTGTTCCTTGATCGATCCAGGTGCACCGCGGCACGGATTGCTGTTTGGCGAAGACCAGGGCCGCTACATCGTGACGGTATCGCCTGAAAACGCCAAACGCGTGATAAATACCGTCGACGAGATGGGGCTTCCGGTACGCGTCCTTGGCCGCACCGGCGGCGACAAGATTTCCATCGACGGCGCCGGCGCACTTGCACTCAAAGCGCTCCGCGCGTTGAACGAAGCATGGTTCCCGTCGTATATGGCGTCATAACGCACAAGGAGTTTCGCCATGGCCATGAGTGCGGCAGCAATCGAAGCGATGATTAAAGAGGCGTTCCCCGACGCCGATGTCACGATCGAGGATCTGCGCGGCGACGGCGATCACTACGCCGCAACGGTGGTATCGTCCGCGTTCAAAGGCAAATCCCGCGTCCAGCAGCATCAAATGGTTTACGCCGCTCTCAAGGGCAAAATGGGTGGCGAATTGCACGCCCTCGCCCTGCAGACGAGCGTGCCGGCTTGAAGCCTGATGCGCCGCTTCGATTATGACCTAATTACGATTGGCGCCGGCTCCGGGGGAGTGCGCGCGAGCCGCATGGCCGGGAGCTATGGAGCTAAAGTCGCGGTGATTGAATCCTCCCGCGTCGGCGGCACCTGCGTCATGCGCGGTTGCGTGCCAAAAAAGCTCCTGGTGATCGGATCGCACTTCGGCGACGCATTCGAAGACGCCGCCGGGTTTGGCTGGTCAGTCGATGTCCGTGGCCACGATTGGCCGGCGCTGATTGCGGCAAAGAACAAAGAACTCGATCGGCTTGAAACCGTCTACCACAGCCTTCTGAAGAACGCGGGAAATCATCTGATTGAAGGCCGCGGCGTGCTCGCCGATGCGCACACCGTCGAGGTGAACGGCAAGAGAATGACCGGCGAAAAAATTCTGGTTGCCGTCGGCGGGTGGCCGGCCGTCCCCAATATTCCGGGACGTGAACACCTTTTCACATCCAATGAGGCCCTCGATCTGACCCAACGGCCGGAACGGGTTGTGATTTGGGGCGGCGGGTATATCGCTGTCGAGTTCGCCGGAATTTTCCGCGCCTTGGGTTCCGAGGTCCATATCATCATCCGCGCCGATCGGGTGTTGCGTGGGTTCGACGGCGACGTACGCACCCACTTACAAGACGAACTCGTCAAGAAGGGCATCAAGATTCATCCGCACACGTGGATTGTCGGCGTGTCGAAGGCCGCCGATTGCACCGAGGTCACGCTCGATAACGGCAGCGTCATTCGCGCCGACGGTGTGATGAGCGCAACGGGCCGGGCCCCCAACACCGCCAACTTGGGCCTCGAAGAGGCAGGCGTGCTGCTGGCGGAAAGCGGTGCAGTCGCTGTGGACGGTTGGAACAAGTCAAACGTCGACAGTATTTATGCCGTCGGCGATGTCACCGACCGGATCAATCTGACACCGGTCGCCATCGCCGAAGGCCGGATGTTTGCCGAAACGCACTTCAACAAGAACCCGATGCAGATGGATTACACCAACGTGGCGTCGGCAGTGTTCAGTCAGCCGCAGATCGGTAGCGTCGGCCTGTCGGAAGAAGACGCCCGCGCCGTACACGAGGTGAACGTGTACCGGACGTCATTCAAAGCCATGAAACATACGCTTTCGGGCCGGAACGAGCGCATCCTGATGAAATTGGTGGTCGACGCCAAAACGGATCGTGTCCTTGGGTGCCATATGGTCGGGGACGACGCGCCCGAGATTATTCAGGGACTTGCAGTGGCGTTGAAGTGCGGCGCGACTAAATCCCAGTTCGACGCCACCATCGGTATTCACCCGACCTCGGCCGAGGAATTCGTGACCATGCGCGAGCCAATCGCCAAACCGACGCCGGGCGGCGAAAAACAGTAGCCCATTCGGTCCTGAAAGCGCGGAGCAGCCGACGTTTAACCCGGCTGGTCTCTTCCCATCCACTGCCTAACTTCGCGCTCACGGCTTGATTTCATGCACAAGTAAAAACCCCCGCTCTTGCGAGCGGGGGTTGATTGGGCCAAAGCCCGAGTGATGGGAGCTAAACTTGACTTACTTGGTCCGGCGACGAGCCGCGCCGAGACCCAGCAAACCAAAGCCAAGGAGCGACAGCGACAAAGGCGCCGGAACCGCATCGAACGTGCTGTTCACGCCGACCGTCAGGAATTCGCCGTTAAACGCCGCCGTACGCGTGGCAGTCATGACCCACGACACGGAATACGCGCCGGGATTGGTCACGGGGGTCACGTAGTTCGCCGCAATGCTGTTGCTAAAGAGCGCAGTGCTTGATCCCGCGTCCGACAACATCAGCGAACCAGCGCCTGCGACGCCAGTATTGCCGGCATCGAAGTAGGAACTGATCGTGTACTCGGTTCCGGCGTTGTAGGTCCCGGAAGCCGTGCTCGCCAGAATGAAGCTTCCAACCGGCGATGTGTAATCTTGGGCAACCAACGTAACAGTGATGCTGCCGGGGTTAAGGGTCGCGTTGGTTGAATTGAGCCAAGCAGCAGGTTGGGGTTGAAGGGGGTAACCAACGGCCAGTTCTTGGTTCAGTTGGTAAGAACCAAAGCTGCCGATGACGGAAATGATCCCGCCTGTCGTAGAGAACCCGCAAACGCCGGCGCCCAGGGTCGTACCGCCGAGAGACGCGCACTGTCCCGCCGTACCAGACGCTTGGGTCAGCGTCAGTTTCAACATCGGTACCGCGTAGGCATTTTGCATGCCGAACAGCAGAACCGCCGCCGCAAATCCGAGAATTTTCTTCATTTTTTGAACTCCCATCTAAATCGCTAAAGGGTCTTGGCTCGCCCAATACTATGCAATTTCCGTGCCAACTTATAAATATCGTTATTTTACAATCAGTTAAATGTTTTCGGGCTGCGACAATTCGCCCTCAGTGTAAAGAATCCTGACACCTCCTGAAAACGCGAATCGATCTGAAAAATGGCGACATCGATAATTTATTTATTTAAATCATAATGTTAGACGTTTTCTCAGATAATTTTCCTGAGCCGTCAGGAATCTTTACAGGTTTTACCGAACTTGACGCACCCGCTGATGCACCTAAAAATCAACATAAATTCAATTACTTATAAATTCAGGGCGGTGGTAACGCGAAAACAGAATCGCTCTTGAATTGCAATACGCGAAATATAAGCATCCAAAAGTTGAAGGCGGCGCAAAATACCGCCGATCCTTTCGCTGCGCACATACGACGCGCATGTTTGAGACGCAACCAAACCAATCACGTGCATTCGGGCCGAGTACGCACCTCAATTCTCGCCTAATCCCCTGACTTCCAAATCATTTCTTCGTTCGTGCTTGCGCGCTTTGCTGGGTCATTCCTCTAGCCTTGGCGCTGGCGAGAGGCTATATGACCAACCACCTTGACCCCTGAAAAACCAGAGGATGCCATGGCCACGGCCGCGAAGTGGAACCGCGATAGTTGGCGCGCCAAACCGATCGAACAGGTCCCGGTATATCCGGACCAATCCGTCCTGGCGGATGCCGAAGCGCAGCTGCGCAACTATCCCCCATTGGTGTTCGCCGGCGAGGCCCGCCGCTTGAAGGCGGCCCTGTCACGGGTCGGCAACGGCGAAGCATTCCTGTTGCAAGGCGGCGATTGCGCCGAAAGTTTTGCCGAGTTCCATCCCGACAATATTCGCGACACATTTCGTGTCCTGTTGCAGATGGCGGTGGTGCTGACGTTTGGCGCGTCGATGCCAATCGTAAAAGTCGGCCGCCTCGCCGGCCAGTTCGCCAAACCCCGCTCGGCGCCTACTGAAACGGTGGATGGCGTCACGTTGCCGTCCTACCGCGGCGACATCATCAATGCGATGGACTTCACCGAAGCGGCGCGCACGCCCGATCCGCGGCGCATGGTGCAAGCCTATAACCAGTCGGCGGCGACGCTCAATTTGCTGCGCGCATTCTCTCAAGGTGGTTACGCCGACTTGCACAAAGTCCACCAATGGACGCTCGGCTTCGTCAAAGACGAGGTGCAGATCGAGAAATACCGCCGCTTTGCCGACCGCATCCAGGAAACGCTTGCGTTCATGGAAGCTTGCGGCTTGACGGGTGACACTGTTTCGCAGCTTCGCGAGACGGATTTCTACACCTCGCACGAAGCGTTGTTGCTGCCTTACGAGGAAGCGCTAACCCGCATCGATTCCACGAGTGGTCAATGGTACGCCTGCTCGGCACATATGATCTGGATCGGCGAACGCACGCGCCAGCTTGACGGCGCGCACGTCGAATACTTCCGCGGCATCAACAACCCGATCGGCATGAAGGTCGGTCCGACAACCAAGCCGGACGATTTGCTAAAACTGATCGACACGCTCAATCCGGCCAACGAGATGGGCCGATTGACGCTGATCTCGCGCATGGGCGCGGAAAAATTGTCCGAGCATCTACCGGTCTTGATCAAAACCGTTCAGCGCGAGGGCAAGAACGTCGTGTGGGTGTGCGACCCGATGCACGCCAACACGGTCAAAAGCGCGACAGGATACAAGACCCGCGTATTCGACCGGATCCTCGCCGAAGTGAAAGCGTTCTTCGCCGTGCATCAAGCCGAAGGCTCACATGCGGGCGGTGTCCATTTCGAACTGACCGGCCGCGACGTGACCGAATGCGTCGGCGGGGCGAACGCGGTCACGGAAGCGACCCTGGGCGACCGGTACCACACGCATTGCGATCCGCGCCTGAACGCAAGCCAAGCGCTCGAACTCGCGTTCCTGGTGGCCGAGATGCTCAAGGACGAACACATGCGCATGTTACAGCGCCAGAAAACCCAAGCGGCGGCTGTTCGATAACACCCGCCGGCGCTTGGCGCCTACGTCCGCGCCATAAGGGGCGCACCGAGGTCAACCGCGCATGCCACCTTCATCCAAGCCAGCGACTTTCAAGATCGCGCTCGCTCAATGTAACCCGACTGTTGGCGACGTTGTGGGGAATGCGGCGCTGGTACGCGCCGAACGCGGCAAGGCAACCGGCGCCGACGTCATCGTCTTTCCGGAATTAATGCTCAGCGGTTATCCGCCGGAAGACTTGGTTTACCGGGCGTCGTTTCTCGATGCGATCGAACGGGCGGTGGCAGAGCTTGCGAAAGACACTGCCGACGGCGGCCCGGCCGTGATCGTCGGCGCGCCGTGGCGCGGTGAAGGTACAAATCGCGACCTTGTCTATAACGCGGCGCTGGTGCTCGACGGCGGCAAGGTCGTCGCGCATCGCTTTAAGCATCACCTGCCGAATTACGGCGTCTTCGACGA
>JAGREB010000251.1 GCA_020446775.1 Paracoccaceae bacterium | reverse complement strand
TGCCGAATTACGGCGTCTTCGACGAGCAGCGCGTTTTCGCTTCCGGCCCACACCCGGGCCCGGTGGTCGTTCGCGGTGTGCGCCTTGGGTTGATGATCTGCGAGGACATGTGGTTCCCGGATGTCGCCGAAACTTTGGTCGAGTCCGGTGCGGAGATCCTGATCGTGCCGAATGGATCGCCGTTCGAACTGGACAAATTCGACGTGCGCCTTAATCACGCCGTCGCACGGGTCACGGACACGATCCTCCCGCTGATTTACGTGCATCAAGTCGCGGGACAGGATGACTTGGTTTTCGACGGCGGTTCATTCGTGCTGAATGCCGACCGCAGCCTCGCCGTGCAGATGCCTTGGTGGCAGACCGTCACGACCGTCACCGAATGGAGCAAAGTCGGCGACGACAGTTGGACGTGCCAACTGCAAGAACCGGCGGCGGCGCCTGACCGCCTCGATAACGTCTACAACGCCCTGATGCTGGGTTTGCGCGACTACGTGGGCAAGAACCGCTTCCCCGGCGTTGTGCTCGGCATGTCGGGCGGAATCGACAGCGCCTTGTGCGCGGCGGTCGCTGCCGACGCGCTCGGCCCCGACAAAGTTCACTGCGTCATGATGCCCTCGCCCTACACCAGCCGCGAAAGCCTTGAGGATGCCGAGGCCTGCGCGAAAATGCTGGGCGCCAAATACGACACCATCAATATCGGACCGGCGATGGACGCCTACGACACCATGCTCGGCCCTTTGTTCAAGGGAACCAACGCGGATATCACGGAGGAAAACCTCCAGTCGCGCGCGCGCGGCATGACACTGATGGCGATCTCCAACAAATTCGGGCCGATGGTAGTCGCAACCGGCAACAAAAGCGAGATGTCGACCGGTTACGCGACGCTATACGGGGATATGTGCGGCGGCTACGCGGTCATCAAGGACGTCTACAAGACGATGGTGTTTGCCTTGTGCCGCTGGCGCAACGAACACAAACCGGCAGGCGCTCTGGGGCCCGATGGCATGGTGATGCCGGAGCGCATTATTACCAAGCCGCCGTCGGCGGAGCTCAAACCCAATCAGACCGACCAAGACACGTTGCCGCCGTACGACGTGCTCGATGGCATACTCGAAGGACTGATCGACCGCGAGGACAGCATCGCCGACATCGCCAAGCGCGGATACGACCTCGATACCGTCAAGCGCGTCGACCGGATGCTGCGCGCGGCCGAATACAAGCGCCGGCAAGCCCCGCCGGGCGTAAAAATCACCGGCATTGCCTTCGGCCGCGACCACCGCTATCCGATCACCAACGCATTTCGTGACCCGGGAGTAACCGCGTGACCGCCACTTTTCGTTTTGCGCCAAGCCCGACCGGGTACTTGCACATCGGCAACGCGCGCCCTGCGGTTATCAACTGGCTGTTCGCGCGCAAACTCGGCGGCAAGTTCATTCTGCGTATCGACGATACCGACGCCGCGCGGTCCAAGCCCGAATTCACCGCCGCCATCGAACGTGATTTGAAGTGGCTCGGCGTCGATTGGGACAGCGAAGAGTTTCAGTCGGCGCGCATGGATCGCTACAACGCCGCAACCGAGAAACTGAAAGCCCTCGACCGGCTCTATCCCTGTTACGAGACGCCCGATGAACTTGAGATGAAGCGGAAACTTCAACTCAAGTCGGGCAAGCCGCCGCTGTATAAGCGCGCCGATCATCGCTTGTCCGATGCCGACCGCGCCAAGTACGAGGCGGAGGGCCGCACGCCGCATTGGCGTTTCGAGATCGCGCCGGGTGAGATCGCTTGGAACGATTTCATTCGCGGACAGTGCGTCTACCACGGTGAGCACCTGACCGATCCTGTCTTGGTGCGCGAGGATGGTACCTTCCTCTACATGATGCCAAGCGTGGTCGACGACATCGACATGGGGATGACCCACATCGTGCGCGGTGAAGATCACGTCACCAACACCGCGATCCAAATGCAGATTTGGCAAGCGCTGTCGGACACCGCGCCGCCCCAATTTGCGCATTTGCCGCTACTGGTCGATGCCGCCGGTAAAGGGTTGTCGAAGCGTTCCGGCTCGCTGTCGTTGCAGGATTTGCGCGAGAACGGCATCGAGGCGATGGCCGTCACCAGCATGGTGGCCAAGCTGGGGTCCTCGGACGCCATCGAGGCGCGCGCGTCGATGGCGCAGTTGATCGCCGAGTTCGACATCACCCACTACAGCCGCGCCACGCCGAAGTTCGATCCGCACGATCTTGAATTTCTCAATGGCAAAGTGCTGCACGACCTGCCCTACGATGTCGCGCGGCCACGCCTGGAGGCGCTTGGGCTCGATAAAGCGCAACTCGACGGCGTCGGCGAAGCGTTTTGGTCCGCGGTACGCGGCAATCTGCAAAAGTTCAGCGAGGCTGCCGGCTGGTGGGCGATCTGCTTTGCACCGCACGCGCCGAGCATCGAAGACACCACGTTTATCGAACAGGCGAAAGGTGTGCTGCCCGAAGAACCGTGGAGCGAGGACACCTGGTCGGCGTGGACCGATCAGGTCAAAGCCGCCACGGGCCGCAAAGGCAAAGGCTTGTTCCTGCCGTTACGCATGGCGCTGACCGGCTTGCCGCACGGGCCCGAATTGAAATACGTGCTGCCGCTGATCGGCCGCGAGCGCGCGCTGAAACGCCTGAACGGCGTGACGGCGTAGCCGCCCTCACCCGTGGCCGCCCCGTTACTCCTCCTGCAAGATATCCACCTCGGCTTCGGTGGGCCGGAGTTGTTGTCCGGCGCAACGCTGAGTGTGCATGAAGGCGCGCGCATCGCCCTTGTCGGCCGCAATGGTTCCGGCAAATCGACGCTCTTAAAGATCGCGGCCGGTTTAGTAGAACCAACCTCCGGTGAACGCATCGTTCAGCGTGGTGTCGGCATGCGTTATCTGCCGCAGGAACCCGATCTGTCGGTCTTTGCGACCACCCTCGCCTATGTCGAGGATGGCCTTGGCGAACATGACCAGCATCACCGCGCCAAATACCTGCTGGAACACTTGGGCCTCACCGGCGAGGAAGACCCGCGCACCTTGTCGGGCGGCGAACAGCGCCGCGCCGCGCTGGCGCGGGCAATGGCGCCCGAACCCGATATCCTTCTGCTCGACGAACCGACCAACCATTTGGACCTTCCGGGCATCGCTTGGCTGGAACAGGAATTGGCGGCGTCGAAATCGGCGCTCGTCCTCATCAGTCACGACCGGCGCTTCCTCACCGCACTGACGCGGACCACGGTCTGGCTCGACCGCGGCATCACCCGCACGGTCGAAAAAGGCTTCGCCGAGTTTGAGGACTGGCGCGACGAGGTGCTGGCCCAGGAAGAGACCGCACGCCACAAGCTCGACCGCCAGATCGCGCGCGAGGAAGACTGGGTGGTACACGGCGTCTCGGCCCGCCGCAAACGCAACGTGCGCCGCATGGCCGCGCTGCAAGACCTGCGCGCAGAACGCAAGCAAAGCCGGCGCGCGCAAGGGTTGGTCAATCTCACCGTTTCCGAAGCCGATCAGTCGGGAAAGCTCGTTATCGATGCCGTCGGACTCTCGAAGTCGTTCGCCAAACCGGACGGCGGCCCGCAGACCATCGTGAATGACCTTTCGGTGCGTGTGTTTCGCGGTGATCGTTTAGGTGTAATCGGCCCCAACGGTGCGGGCAAAACGACCCTGATCAATCTTATGACCGGAATTTTGCAACCCGATACCGGGACTGTGAAGCTGGGCGCAAACCTTCAGATGATCACCCTCGATCAGCGCCGCGAGGACCTTGACGCCGCCGGAACGCTGAAAGACGCCATGACGCGCGGCCACGGCGATATCATCGAAGTGGGCGGGTCTCGCCGCCACGTCGCCGGCTACATGAAGGATTTTCTGTTCACCGCCGAACAGATGCGCACGCCGGTGAGCGTGCTGTCGGGCGGCGAGCGCGGCCGGTTGATGCTGGCGCGCGCCCTCGCCTTGCCCTCGAACTTGTTGGTGCTCGACGAACCGACCAACGATCTCGACCTCGAAACGCTCGACCTGCTGCAAGAGATGATTGCCGATTATCCCGGCACCGTAATTCTGGTCAGCCACGACCGCGACTT
>JAGREB010000250.1 GCA_020446775.1 Paracoccaceae bacterium | reverse complement strand
GTGGTGAACTCGCGCGGGGTGCCGCCGCCTTTCTTCACGCCGGTCTTGACCACCTGCGCCTGGCGTTGCAGCGCGATGTTGCAGGGCGCGGCTTCGTTCCAGCAGGTCGCCACACCAACGAGCGGTTGGTGAATTTCTTCCTCGGTCATGCCCATGGCGTAGTAGTAGCTGCGGTGCGGCGCGCGCTCCGGACCTTCCGTGACGTGACGGCTGGGCAGCTTCGACTTGTCGAATTTGCGCTTGGCTTTGGTTTTCGTGGCGGGGCGATCATCAAGGGGCATGTGGCGTCTCCAATTGGATGTCATGCCCTATCCTGTTTGGGCATACGCGCGCAAGTGCGGACAAACGCGTCCGAATTTTGTAATTTCGTCTTAAATTTCCTACTGTTGGCACTTGTGCCAGACACCTACGAACATCATGAACGTCCCAAAACCTTTTGATCCCAGCATTCTCAGTACCCAGACCGGACAGGTCCGTGGATGGCTTGTCGGCCGGCTGTGGGCGCAGGTGCTGGTCGGTCTTGTCCTGGGCATCGTCGCAGGTGTCGTGCTTAGCCCTGAATTCGGGTGGGTCGATCTCAAAACCAAGGATTTTGTCAGCCCGTGGCTGGCCCTGCCCGGCCGCGTGTTCCTTAACCTCATCGCCATGGTCCTGGTCCCCGTGGTTGTAATCTCGATCGTGCAAGGGGTGACCGCTGCTGTTGCCGGAAGCGACCTGAGGCGGGTCGGGGCCGTCTTCGGCGTCTTAGTCGTCGTCACAACCACACTTGCCGCGGTGCTTGGAGTTCTCCTCGCTCAGATTGTCGAACCGGGAACCTACGTCACGGGATTCGAACTCTCTCCTGAAGCCGCCGCCCAAGTGCAGGAAGCTGCACGGCGGCGGCTGCCTGACCTGATCGCGGGTCTGGTTCCGACCGACGTTCCGCGCGTTCTCGCGGAGCGCGACATGACGGCGATTGTGATCCTCGCACTGATGGTTGGGTTCGCCGCACGTCAGGCGAATCGCGCGCGGACAGAGCCATTTCTGCGCGGTCTCGACGGGCTGATGGAAGTCGCCATGACCATCGTCAAATGGGCCATGTTCCTGACACCCTACGCGGTGTTTGGCCTGATTGCGCAGGTCGTGGCCGAAATCGGTCCGTCGTCGATTATCGGCATGTCGGTTTACGTCTTGACGGTCATCGCGGGACTGACGGCGGTTCTTGCCATGTACTTGGCCCTCGTCGTCGTCATTGGCGGTTACGAACCCCGCCAATTTTTGCGCGACATTTTCAGCGTCCAATTGCTCGCGTTCTCGACCTCGAGTTCTGCCGCTGTTATGCCGCTCACCATCGACACCGCGATCACCAAGCTTCATGTCCCGGCCCCAACCGCCAACGTTGTGGTCCCGTTGGGCGCGACCATGAACATGGCCGGTACTGCGCTCTACCAAGCCGTTGCCGTGATTTTTCTTGCGCAAATGACCGGGCTCGATCTGACGGTTGGGCAGATCGCCGGTGTTGTCGGGACTTTAGTCGTTTCAAGTATTGGGGCACCCGGAACGCCAGGCGTCAGTGTCGCAATCCTCACAACCGTATCTGCAAGCCTTGGCATTCCCGCCCAAGCGATGGTCTTGATATTCGGTGTCGACCGCATCCTCGACATGTTCCGCACCGTCGTAAACGTCACCGGCGATCTCACCGCTTGCGCCATATTGCGGCGACGGTCGGCGTCGCAATTGCCGCCCGAAGTGACTAACGCGACCCCAGCAAAACATTGAATTGTGCTGCGGCATTCGAGATTGCTGTTTCCCAATGGCCGCGCCGCGTTTGCCAAATATGGCGCACACTTGGATACCACGGCGAATGGTCCTGGCGCTTGAACCAGTACCAGGGCCGCCCCTCGACCCGCGGTGTCAGGCATAGTGTCGGAATGTTCAGCGCGCCGGCCATGTGAACGGTCGTATTCGACGTCGAGATCACCACGTCCATCGCGGCAACCTGCGCGGCGAACGCATCGACGTCGGTAATGGCATCGATGGAACGGTCGATAAGAATCTCACAACCGAATTTCTGATTTGCCGCGGCCACGTCGGTCGCGATGTCGCCGTATTGCAACGACACGAATCGCGCATTTGACAGGTTCAGAATTGGGCCCCAATCCGAAAGCGAGATCGTTTTATGAGCGCCCGCTTGATCGTTGACCGATTGCCACGAAATTCCGACGACCGGCCCCTTGCCCGGCATTTGATCGTATTTTTGTTTGAGCGCGGCAGATCGTCCGGCATCGGCGCGCAAATATCCGGTGTGCGTTTTGAATGAAGACAGATCGGAACGCAGGACCGGGCCAAGTTCCGAGATCGACGCTTGCGTGGTCACATCGCGCAAATCGATCTTCCCGGTGTGAAGTTCGGTCAAGGACACCACGCGAAGTCCCGGGAACGAACGTTCGATGACCGGCCGCAGGCGCGGCTCGCACGCAAAAACGATGTGTTCAGCAGCCGCCGTAGCCCCAGGAAGCAATCCAGCAACGAGAATTTGATCGCCAAGACCTTGATCTGACCAAATCAAAACGCGTTGCCCCGCGAGCGTCTTACCATCGAAGCGTGGCAGCCGGATGCCGCGGTGCCATCCCTTGTGGTCGGGGTTATCGAAGCGCTGTCGATATTCACCCCAGCCGTCGGATAAGCGGCCACATCCCAAAAGCGCCGCGCCCAGTGACTGGCGCGCGGCGGCTTCGTTCTGTGCCATGCCGACTGCTCGGCGTAACGCGTTCAGCATTCCTTCGTCATCGCCGCTCCAATCGCGCGCAATCGAGAGATTCTTGAATGTTTCTGGTGTGGCGTGCCCCAAGGAAATTGCTTTCTCGAACGCTTTGCCCGCGTCCTCGAACCGTTCGGCGGCAATTTGGCGTGCGCCGAGATCGCTCCAAACTTCGGCTTGATTGGGGTCCAATGCCAAAGACTTTTGAAAACTCGAGGCCGCCTCGGCGCCGCGTCCGCCATTGATTTGGGCGTGTCCGAGTTCAGCCCACAACGACGCATCCTTAGAAAGAAACGCGAGTGCTTTGTTGAACGCCGAGATCGCCGTATCCCAATCGAGTACGCGGGCGGCGACGCGCGCCATTTCGGTCCAGATTCGTGCGTTATCCTGCACGCTTTCAACGACCGCGCGGTAATCGGCAAGCGCCTCGGGAAACCGCTTGCCGATCATGGCCAAGCGCGCGCGGCGCAGCAGAACTTCGCGCCGACCGGGCGCAATCGCAATGCCTTGCCCGATCAGCATTTCGGCCGTGTTGAACTCACCCAGCGCGATACATTGATCGACCGCCTTGATAAGCGCGGCAATGGCTTCGGAGATTTCGGGTGACGGCGCGGTCATGACCCAAGTGTGCCGGGAGGTTTTGGCCCCGGCAAGCGACGCTTACGAAATGCGCTTTAAAGCTTCGGACAACTTGGCCTGCGCATCGACCGCGGTTTGGCGGCGCTCGCGGTTTTCCTCGATCACCTCAGGGGGCGCTTTCGCGACGAACGCTTCGTTGCCGAGTTTGCGGTCGAGCCCGGAAATTTCGCCGTCGAGTTTAGCGATCTCCTTCTTCAACCGGGCACGTTCCTTGTCGAGATCGATCACGCCTGCGAGCGGCAATACGACCGTCGCTTCACCCACCACGACTTGCGCTGCGCCACCGGTCACAGCCTCATTGCTGGCGTCGATACCGGATAGGCGCGCATTTGCGCAGATCAACGCTTGATGGGTCTTCAGGCGTGCAGCGGTATCGGCATTGGCATCCTTGACCAGCGCTTTAAGCTGAGAACCGGGGGGCACGTTCATCTCGGCGCGCACCGAACGGATCGCAGAAATCATATCTACCACCCAATCCATTTCGGCCTCGGCGTCGGCGGCCGACAAATTGGGATAGTTCGGCCAAGAGGCGCGGATCAGCCGCGACGGCCGGGTCAAACCGTATTCCTGGGCGAGTTTGTCCCACAACTCTTCCGTCACGAATGGAATGACGGGATGGCCGATCAACAATATCTGTTCCAACGCCCAGGCCGCCGTGGCCCGCGTTTCGGCTTTGGCCGCCTCGTCGCTGCCTTGAAACACGGGCTTGGCGAATTCAAGGAACCAGTCGCAGTAGGTATTCCACGTGAATTGATAGAGCCCGTTGGCCGCCTCATTGAACCTATAAGTTTCGATGGCGTCGGCGATGCGCGCCGCGGCTTCCGCAGTCTTGGCGACAATCCAGCGATTGAGCGTCGACGAAACCTTGGTCGGGTCGAAACCCGGCTGCGGTCTGCACTCGTTCATTTGTGTGAAGCGCGCTGCATTCCAGATCTTGGTGATGAAATTGCGGTAGCCGGCGATGCGCTGCTCGCTCAGCTTGATGTCGCGCCCCTGCGCGGCCATGGCCGACAATGTGAATCGAACGGCGTCAGTGCCGAATTTGTTGCACAGGTCCAAGGGATCCATGACGTTGCCCTTGGATTTCGACATTTTCTGGCCCTTCTCGTCGCGGACCAGGGCGTGGATGTAGACATCGTGAAACGGCACATCGCCCAGAAAATGCATGCCCATCATCATCATCCGGGCGACCCAGAAGAA
>JAGREB010000249.1 GCA_020446775.1 Paracoccaceae bacterium | reverse complement strand
TGATCACGCTCGGCTGCATCATGATGCGCAAGTGTCACCTGAACACGTGTCCTGTCGGCGTCGCGACGCAAGACCCGGTGTTGCGCAAGCGGTTCGCGGGCAAGCCCGAACATGTGGTCAATTACTTCTTCATGATCGCCGAAGAAGTGCGCGAACTGATGGCGCGGATGGGCTTCCGCACCTTCAAGGAAATGATCGGCCGCACCGACTTCCTCGATACGCGCAAGGCCGTCGATCACTGGAAAGCGCAAGGGGTCGATCTGACCAAACTGTTCCATCGCCCGGCAGTACCGGCGAAGATCGCGATTCATAACTGCGAAACGCAGGACCATCAGCTCGACAAGGCGCTCGACAACATGTTGATCGAACGCGCCAAGGACGCGCTGGAGAACGGCAAACCGGTCAAGATCGACACGCCGATCACCAACCGCAACCGGACCTTCGGCACGATGCTGTCGGGCGAGGTCGCCAAGCGTTTCGGGCACGATGGGCTGCCCGAAGACACCATCACCATTACCGCGCGCGGCAGCGCCGGGCAAAGCTTTGGCGCGTTCCTGGCACGCGGCATCAGCGTGGAATTGATCGGCGAGGCCAACGACTACCTTGGAAAAGGTCTGTCGGGCGGACGCATCTCGGTCTACCTGCCGAAAGAGTCCAAGCTCGATCCGTCCCAGAACATCGTTGTCGGCAACACGCTGCTTTACGGTGCGATCGAAGGCGAGGTTTACATTTCGGGTGTGGCCGGCGAGCGGTTCGGCGTGCGTAATTCCGGCGCCGTCGTGGTCGTCGAAGGCGTCGGAGATCACGGCTGCGAATACATGACCGGCGGCTGTGTCGTCGTGTTGGGCGGAACGGGCCGCAACTTCGCGGCCGGCATGAGCGGCGGCATCGCCTACGTGCTCGACGAAAAGGGCGACTTCAAGAAGCGCTGTAACCTGCAAATGGTCGAGTTGGAAAAGGTCAAACCGGATCCCGACGGCACCGACCGCGAACTGGCGGGACCGCTGTTGGGCGATCCGCTTGGCGACGATGAAGCGCGCCTGAAGCGGCTGATCGAACGCCACATGCACTACACCAACAGCGCGCGCGCCAAAGACGTTCTGGCCAATTGGAAAAAGTTGCTGCCCAAATTCGTCAAGATCGTGCCGATCGATTATCGCCGCGCGCTGAGCGCGCACGAATTCGACGTCGAGACCAAACCCGCGCCGGCGGCGGCATCGCGTTCGGAGGCGGCCCGTGGGTAAAGTCACCGGATTTCTCGAAATCGAGCGCGCCGACCGTGGTTATCAAAAGGTCAGCGAACGCCTGAAGACGTGGAAAGAGTTTGTCGCCGCGCCATCCGACACGGCCATGCAAAAGCAGGGGGCGCGCTGCATGGATTGCGGCGTGCCGTTTTGCCACAACGGCTGCCCGGTCAATAACCTGATCCCGGATTGGAACGACCTGGTCTATCGCGGCAACTGGCGCGACGCGCTCGACACGCTGCACAGCACCAACAATTTTCCCGAATTCACCGGCCGCGTCTGCCCGGCACCGTGCGAGGAAGCCTGCA
>JAGREB010000248.1 GCA_020446775.1 Paracoccaceae bacterium | reverse complement strand
CGACGGATAAAAACCGAACGCGCCGTCGCCGGTGATCATGACCACGCGGCGCGGTGTTCCACCGTGTTGGGCGGCCAAATCCTGCGCACCGCGTACCGCGCCGAGCGCAAGGCCCATTCCCATGCCCATGGATCCCAGCGGCATGGTGTCGATATAACCGCCGGGCGCGTTGATTTTCATCGACGCCCAGCAACGGACCAGGATCGACGCACCGTCTTGGACGAAGATCGCGTCTTTGGGTAATCGCTTTTCGACCTCGCGGGCGAGGCGATAGGGGTGAATGCCTTCAGTCTCATGGCCCGCGGCCGCGATTGCGTCGAGGCGCGGCTTCATGGATTGCCCAATCCAGCTTGGATCGAACGGTTTGACCTCATCTTCGGTCAGGCGCGCGACGATGGCGTCGAGAGCGAGTTTGCAATCCACGGCCATGCCGACATCGACCGGCCGGCTGCGGCCGATCTCGTTACCGCTAATGTCGATTTGGATCGTTTTGGTCGACGCAGGAAAGCGTGGCGCCAACCCGTAACCAAACTTCTTCATCATGCGCCCACCCGCCCAGATGACGAGGTCGGCGTCTTTGGCCGCGGTTTGCGCCAGAGGCCAGCCGAAACCGACGCGCCAATCCTCGGGCACCATGCCGCGCGCGAGATTGTTGGTGAGGACAGGAATGCCGAATTGGTGCGCAAGCGCATTAAGCGCCGCGCCTGCGCCGGATTTGAACGCACCGGACCCGGCAATGACCATCGGACGCTTGGCGGCCGAAATCAGGTCGACCGCGCGGGAAATATCGTCGGCCGACGGGGCTGGGGAGGGAACACCTGCGTAAAGCGAATCAAGATCGACACCCGGCAGCACTTTGGCAGGCAGGTAGTTTTTCGCGAACGCCAGCGCGACCGGGCCCGGGTGGCCTTGCAAAGCGCGGCGGCAAGCGGCTTCGAGGTACTCGCCCAGGCGCGACGGACTGTGCACTGTGCGCGCCCATTTGGTGCAGTGCTGCACCAGGCCAAGAACATCATGATCGTGGCCGAGCTCAGGTTCGGTCCAACTGTCTTCTTCGCGGCCAATCAGTACCACGACCGGCGAACAGGCTTCATAAGCCTGTTGCAGGCCGGTGATTGCGTTGGGCATACCTTGGTCGACGTTGACCATGGCGATGCCCACTTTCCCCGTCACCCGGGAATAACCGTCCGCCGCGCCTACGGTCGCGCTTTCGTGCCGCCCGGGCACGATGTTCATGCCAAGTTTGTCGCAGCGGTCGAGCAAGTGAGTTTGCGAGGCGCCGGCCAACGCGAACACCGACTTGACACCGAAGCGGCGCAACACCCGCGCCATGACTTCGGCGCCGATCAGTTCGTTGCCCGCTCCGCTATTCCGGTCCGTCATCGTCCCCCCGCCAAGGGGCGAGCCTACTTAAAGACAACAATATTGTCTTTGATGAATTGCTTGAGCGAAATGGGATCGCGTCCCAGCAATTCCTTGACGGTCGGTGTGACGATATCCAGGGTGCCTTCCGCGATTCCGCCGAACAACGCAGCGACTTCGTGCGCATGCCAAGCCGGTAGAAATTTCGCCAGCATCGCTTCGAAGTCCGCCACCGGTTGATCGATATAGACGACGGTTTTCCCCAGCACTTCGGAAAACGCCTGGGCCGCGTCGC
This sequence comes from Paracoccaceae bacterium, assembly GCA_020446775.1. Classification (GTDB taxonomy): domain Bacteria; phylum Pseudomonadota; class Alphaproteobacteria; order Rhodospirillales; family Rhodospirillaceae; genus VGEM01. The sequence goes on along the minus strand of JAGREB010000248.1, from coordinate 3,499 downwards.
TGAACGTAAGCGCTTCGGGGCCGCTGATCAGATAGTTTTTACTGTCATGTCCGGACGTGGTCATAACATGGGCGATCACCGCGCCGATGTCGCGGTTATCGATCATACCGATCTTACCTTTGCCGCCGGGCATAACGATCGTGCCGTTGGCCTTGATCGTCGCCGCATTGGCGAAGAAGTTGGCCATGAAGAAACTCGGCTTCACCATCGTCCATGCGAGGCCCGACGCCTTGATGTGATCCTCGACTTTGCAATGGAGCCGTTGCATCGCGAGCTTGCTGTCGGGCGCGGCTTCAATCGAGGAAACCTTGACGATTTTCTTGACGCCGCTCGCTTTGGCGACATCGACGAATTGCATTTCCAGGCGTTCCTGGTGCTCGCCGTTGGGGAGGACCAATAAGGCCTGTTCCACGCCGGTCATGGCTTTTTTCAAGGACTCAGGGTCCCCGACATCGCCGACGACGAGTTCGACCCCCATGTCTTTGAGCGCCTTCGCCTTGTCGGCGTTGCGCACGATGGCACGCAGCGGGCCTTTGCCCGCCAATTCCTTGGCGGCCGCGCCGCCCGTCTTGCCGGTCGCGCCGGTCAACAAGATCATGTGATTCCCCGTTTGAATTAATTCTCCCAGGAGTTTCCTGTCATTTCGGTGTGGGAAAAACAACCGGCAATCGGCGCTTTCCGGCTTTTTTGGTCCGGGCACCAAATTCACCCCCAAGTCTTTGCCCCGGCGGGATAAACTGTTTATAGAAAGGCCGCAAATCGCGACCCGAACAGGCCCATTCCGTGTCCAAAACGTTCTACATCACCACACCGATCTATTACGCAAACGCTGAGCCGCACATCGGCCATGCCTACACGACGATCGCTTGCGACGCTTTGGCGCGGTTCAAGCGGCTCGACGGGTACCAAGTCAAATTCCTGACCGGCACCGACGAACATGGCCAAAAAATCGCCAAAGCGGCCGAGGCCAAAGAAATTTCCCCGATCGACTTGTGTAATCAGAATTCACAGATGTTCCGCGATCTAGCTAAGGCACTGAACGCCAGCAATGACGATTTCATTCGCACGACCGAAGATCGCCACGTCAAAGCTTGCCAGGATTTGTGGAAGAAACTTGAGGCCAACGGCCAGATCTACCTCGATAAATATGCCGGCTGGTACGCGGTGCGCGACGAGGCTTATTACGACGAAAGCGAACTGATCAAAGGCCCCAAGGGCGAGCAGTTGGCGCCGACAAGCGCGCCTGTCGAGTGGGTCGAGGAAGAAAGCTACTTTTTCAAACTGTCGGCCTGGCAGAAACCGCTGCTCGACTACTACGCATCCCATCCGGATTTCATCGGTCCGCAAAGCCGCCTCAACGAGGTCGCCAGCTTTGTCGCCGGCGGCAAGCGCGACAATCCGGTCGAAGGCGCATTGCGCGATATCTCCATCTCGCGAACGGCATTTTCTTGGGGCATTCCGGTCCCCGGCAACGACAAGCACGTCATGTACGTGTGGATCGACGCGCTGACCAACTACATCACGGCTTTGGGTTACCCAGATTTCTCGGGCGAGTACGCGACCTTCTGGCCCGAAGCTTTTCATGTGATTGGCAAGGAAATCATCCGCTTTCACTGCGTCTATTGGCCGGCGTTCCTGCTGGCCGCGGGTTTGAAACCGCCTAAGCGCATCTTCGCGCATGGATGGTGGACGGTCGAAGGCCAGAAGATGTCGAAGTCGCTGGGCAACGTGGTCGATCCGCACGAGATGATCGCCAAGTACGGCCTCGATCCGTTCCGCTATTTCCTGCTGCGGGAAGTGCCGTTTGGGAATGACGGCGACTTCTCGGAACAAGCGCTGGTCAACCGGGCAAATGGCGAACTTTCCAACGAACTGGGCAACTTGGCCCAGCGCGGACTGGCGATGATCGCCAAGAACTTGGGTGGAGAATTACCCAAACCGGGGCCGTTCACCGCCGAAGATTCCGAAATGATGACGGCGGCCGGCGCGCCGTTGCTGAACGCCTGCCGCACGCAAATCGAAACCATCGCGCCCCACGGCGTGATCGAGGAAATTTGGAAAGTCGTGCGCGCAGCCAACGGTTATGTGGATAAGCAAGCCCCCTGGAACCTGCGGAAGACCGACCCGGCACGCATGAACACCGTGCTTTACGTCATGGCCGAAACGGTCCGCAACCTCGCAATTCTGATGCAACCGTTCGTGCCCGGTTCGGCAGCCAAGATGCTCGATCAATTGGCGGTTCCCGCCGACCAGCGCACCTTCGCCCACTTGGGCGCGGACTTCGCGCTCAAAGGCGGAACCGCGCTGCCCGCACCGTCACCGGTATTTCCGCGTTATCAGCCTCCTGGGACTCCGGCTAAACCAGGGAAGGGGGCGTAGTGGCCTTCCTGGTCGACAGCCATTGCCATCTCGACTTTCCCGACTTCGCGCCGGAACAGGAGGCCGTTGTCGCGCGCGCCAAGGCCGCGGGCGTCGGGCACATGCTGACCATCGGCACGCATGTCACCAAATTCGATCAGGTGAGGGCGGTTGCAGAGAAGTACGACGGCATCAGTTGCACGGTCGGTATTCATCCCCACGAAGCGGCCAGCGAACCGCCGGTCGATGTGGAACGATTGATCGAACTCGCCCATCATCCCAAGGTGGTCGCATTTGGTGAGACGGGACTCGATTTTTATTACGAGCACAGCCCGCGCCGGGAACAGGAAACCAATTTCCGTGTTCACATCGCCGCCGCGCGCCAAGCCAATTTGCCCGTTGTAATTCATACCCGCGACGCCGACAGCGAGATGGGCGCAATTCTGCAAGAAGAAATGGAGCAGGGGACCTTCACCGGGGTTATCCATTGCTTCAGCTCCGGTCCTGAACTTGCCGAGCTTGCAATCAAACTCGGGCTTTATATTTCGCTATCGGGCATTGTGACTTTCAAGAAGGCCGAGGCGCTGCGCGAGGTCGCCAAGACGGTCCCCATGGACCGTCTACTGGTTGAGACCGATGCGCCTTACCTGGCGCCGGTACCTTTTCGTGGAAAGCGCAACGAGCCGGCCTATGTCGCCCATACCGCTGCTACGGTCGCGGGTTTAAAAGGCGTCGGCAGCGCCGAACTGGCCGCGCGCACCACCGACAATTTCTTTCGGCTGTTTACAAAAGCGGAGCGCCCTGCTGCATGAGTGACATCGCATGAGCCAGCAGCCAGCCTTAGCCGTCATTCCGGGCGACAAGCGGGACGACGACATCGCCCCGCAACCGCAACGTCTGCGGATTACCGTTTTGGGCTGCGGCGGCGCAGGCGGTGTACCCAGCATTTCCGACGGCTGGGGCGCGTGCAATCCGGCGAACCCCCGCAATTTTCGGCGCCGCGCCTCGATCCTGGTGCAGTACGGGCAAACCACGGTTCTGGTCGATGCTTCGCCCGATGCCCGAGGGCAATTGCTCGACGCCGGGATCAAACGCCTCGACGGTGTATTATTTACGCATGCCCATGCCGACCACATTCACG
>JAGREB010000247.1 GCA_020446775.1 Paracoccaceae bacterium | reverse complement strand
ATGCAGATGCCGGTCATGGACGGCCCCGCGGCCATGCAAAAAATTCGCGACGTCGAGGATCGTACGCCGCGCGTGCCGATCATCGCGCTCACGGCAGACGCCGTGCGTGATCATCACGCTACATATTTTACGGCGGGCGCGGACGCAGTTGTGACGAAGCCGGTGAATTGGGCGCAATTGATTCAGAAGATTGCGGAATTGACGAATGTTGCGATCACAAGTCCCGCGCAAGAAAATCGAAGCGAGAAAACACACAGTCCACCGCCGTTAACAGCGCCAATTCTCGACGCTTCATTTCTGGAAACGATCGTCGGAAGTGTGCAACCGAAAACGCTGAACACACTCCTCCAGCGTTTCGAACAAAATTCCCGCGAGTATATCGAAGCCATCCGTGGCGCCGCCGACCATCAAGATTCGAGTGGCGCAAGGAAAGTGGCGCATACCCTAAAAGGTCTTGCTGCTCAGTTTGGAGCGGTTCGACTCAGCGAATGCGCGCGAAACGTCGAGCAGGCGGCGAAAAACGGCGACAACCTCAACGGCTTGGCCGAACAGATGGCGGCGCTCTTACCGCAAACGCTAGACCAGCTGAACGCGTGGCGCAGCCGCCGGGATACGGGACCTTAATCGTTCGACTTGCGTTCACCCGGCAGCGTGATCGTTCGTGTCCGATTCCGCCCGGTCTTTTTTGCCTGGTAAAGTTCTTCGTCGGCGGCCTTCAAGAGCCGCTCGGGTTCCTCGTCTGATTCGGGAACTGTCGACGCGACACCTCGGCTGATTGTGACGTGACCGCAAACGCTCGATCCCTTGTGCGCCAAGTTGGCCCGTTCCACTGCAAGTCCCATGGCGTCTGCAACCGCGGCGCCGCCGGTTGCATCGGTGCCGGGAAGCAGCGCGACGAATTCTTCGCCGCCGTATCTGGCGACGATATCGGCGGGACGCTGCAAGCATCGGCCGAGCGCGCTCGCGACCTCGCGCAGGCATTCATCGCCCGCACCATGACCGTACAAATCGTTGTATTGCTTGAAATGATCCACGTCGATCATGACGATCGACAAATATTCTTGAATACGCCGCGTTCGGCGCCATTCCCGCGCGAAGGCTTGGTCGAACGCACGGCGATTGGGCAGGCCGGTTAGGCTGTCGACGAAAACCAACCGTTCAAGCGTGTCGCGGCTGTGCTTCAGATCGATATGCGTGCGCACGCGCGCCATCAAGACCGTCGGGATGATCGGTTTCGTGATGAAATCGACGCCGCCGATCTCGAAAGCCTTGATTTCATCTTCGATCGCTGTACGTCCGGTCAAAAAGATCACCGGCACATGCCGCAATTCGGGTGTCGCCTTTATCCGCTTGCACAGTTCAAAACCGTCAATGTCGGGTAATCCGACGTCCAATAGAACAACATCGATGTCTGAATTCGTGATCGCGCCCAGGGCTTGCGCGCCGTTCGAACAGCACGTCACGCGGTATTTTTCGCCCAACGTGGCTTCGAGAAACGTCGAGATCGCCAGATCGTCTTCAACGACGAGGACTGTGCTACGAGTCATGATTGTCGGCCGTGAGACACCGGAACCATATCTGAATGTTTTGCTCGAAACCGAAACGGTTTGTTCGACGCGTCAAGATGATGCATTCGGCACGGCGATATTTGCGTACTTGTCGAAATTGACCGGGAAGTATTTGGATCGCGCTTTGGCAATGGCCGTAGACAACTTTTCAGGCGTCACCGGTTTGATCAAATAGGCATTGACGTCAAGTTTGGCGGCGACCTTGACCGTCTCCGTGTCGCTCGAAGACGTGAGCAGAATGAAGCACGAGTCGGGCCGAATGTGATTTATACGCCCCATGCGGACGAACTTGAGGAGCTGCAACCCGTTTCCGTTGGACATCTTTACATCGCAAATCGTGCAATCGACCGGCCTTTTGAGGTCCGAGATCGCCCCCAACGCCTGGCTACCGCTATCGGCGCGCGCGATATGCGTGATTCCAATCTGGTTGAGCATCGCTTCCATGACGTCGAGGAATGCCAAATCGTCGTCGACGATGAGCACGTGAAATTCCTTGAACTGCTTTGTATCGATCATCGGCTTTCGAATTCGGCATGAAAGAAGAACGCGGCTTCTTATTCAGTACCGTGTATTTTTGTTCATGGAAACGTGCGTTGTTGAGCGCTTGTTTGCGGTCGACAGAGGTCGGCGTCAACGCGCGGACTTTGGGTTTGGTTGCAGAATCACGAGATTGTGACGAAAGCGTGCGTCCTCCGCCTCCAAAATTCCATATAGGCGACTATGATTAGGCTGTTCCCGATCGCGCCGCTTCGGCGGCATATGAGACTGAGAAAGGGCAGACATGCTGATCCGCCACGCCAAACCCTCCGACGTCGCCTCTCACGAAATCACGCCGCGCGACGTTTATCTTCGCCGCCGCGACATGATCGCCTCGACCGGTTTGATCGCCGGTTCGATGGCGCTGGGATGGGGCGGGGACGCCAATGCCGCGTTGTACCAAGGGCCGGGAGTTCACACACCGCTTACGAACGTTGTTGAAGGGTACCGCAAGCTCGGCGAAAAGGATCCGGTCACGCCCTACGAAGCGGCGTCCAGCTACAATAATTTCTATGAGTTCGGCACCGGCAAAGAAGATCCTGCCGAGAATTCAGGCCCTTTCAAGCCTCGTCCCTGGACGGTGACCGTCGACGGATTGTGCGCCAATGGCGGCGTGTTCGATCTCGATGATTTCTTGAAGCCGCACCAGCTTGAGGAGCGCATCTACCGGTTGAGGTGTGTCGAAGCGTGGTCGATGGTGATTCCATGGATCGGGATTTCGCTGGCCGACGTCGTCAATCGGTTCGAGCCGTCGGGTTCGGCAAAATACATCCAATTCGAGACCGTAGAGCGCCCCGAGGAAATGAACGGGCAGCGTTCGCGTTTCATCTTGCCTTGGCCCTACGTCGAGGGCTTGCGTCTCGACGAGGCGATGAATCCCTTGGCGATCCTGGCCGTCGGTATGTACGGAGAAGTGTTGCCCAATCAAAACGGTGCGCCATTGCGCCTGATGGTGCCGTGGAAGTACGGCTTCAAGAACATCAAATCCATCGTGCGCATTTCTTTCGTCGAGCAACGGCCCAAGAACACCTGGGCCGTGGTGACGCCGAGCGAGTACGGGTTTTATGCCAACGTCAACCCGAAGGTCGATCACCCGCGCTGGAGTCAACGCAGCGAACGGCGGATCGGCGACTTTCTGCGCCGCGAAACGTTGATGTTCAACGGCTACGAAGAGGAAGTTTCCTCGCTCTACGCCGACATGAACCTCAAAACGAACTTCTAATCGCCGCGTGCCATAGAAAAAGGCCCGTTTCGGGCCTTTTTTTATATGTCATGACTTGCGCCGGGCCGTCACGCCGCAGGCGGTGTTGCGCTCTGCGGAGGAGACTTTCGCAGGACCAGCAGGCACATCACAAATACCAGGGCATTGAGCGCGCCGACCAGAATGAAGGGCGCTTTTGGGCTGATGGCATCGAACAACTGCCCGCCGACCACCGAACAAAACAGGATGCCGACGGCACCCGCCATATTGAAGCCGCCGACGACTGCGCCGCGTTCGCGGATCGGCGCTTCCTTGCCGACCAGCGCTTGCGATCCGAAAAATGCGCTGATTTGACCGATGCCGAGCAATGCTATGAGGGGCAGGTCGGCGGAATCGAGCGGGTTGGAGACTAGCCCCATACCAAGATAGCCGATTGTTGCTAAGAACATGCATCCCGCCAAAGCGACCACGCGGTCGAACCGGTCGAGGATGAAGACCACAATGCCTGTCCAGATCAAAGCGGCGGATTGGGCCGTCACGAAAACGAGCGTGCCGCGCCGGCTTGCCTCGGCGATCTCCATTCCGCTCGCTACGCCGGCGGTCGTTCCCCACAGCGTCAGGAATGTCCCAAGGATGACCAGGTCGCCGCGGGCAATGAATGCCGCCGAATAAGCAAGGGCGATGCGCGGATTCACGGCGGCTTTAAGAGCGCCGCGCGCGATATCGACGATGCTGTCGTGTTGTTCGTGTTTGGCGGGCGTTCCGCCCATCAGTCCGAAACCGGCGACAACGGCCGACAGCAGGCACAGCCCCGCGACGATCCAATGCGTGTATTGCCCGGCGCTGATTTCATCGATGCCGCTTTCGGTCAGGCGTTTGGGAATGCTGCCTAAGACGACGTTGAGAATCGCCACGCCGAGACCGTTCATAAAGCCGACGATGGCCACCATTTTTCCGCGTGTCGCTTCCTGCGGGTAATCGGTCACGACCACCGCCAGAACGCCGGTCGACGTCGCGACACCGATTGCATAGATGATGCGATAAGCGGTCAGTTCCGCGACCGATCCCGCCATCGGGTAAAGGGCGTAACCAAGCCCCATGATGGCGAAGCCGAGAAAGTATAGCGGTTTGCGCCCAAACTTGTCGGCCAGGACGCCGACCGGTCCAAAGAACAGAATCGAAATAATCTCGGTCCAGAACACCAGGTTGCCGCTGACCACGCCTTGTTGTTCAGACGGGATTTTTAGTACGGCGTTCAAGACGTAAGGCGTACCGACGCCGATAAACGTCAGCAGGCCAATGGTGAAGAACGCCGCGTACATGAGCGTCCAGGCATTCACCTTGCTGACGCCATGGGCGAGCCAAACCGGTCCCCATTTCGTGCACGTGGTGTCGATCTTTGTCGCGCTGCTTTGTTGAACGGTCACTGGGGGCCCCTCCCGCCGGAATGTCGCGCGCACTGTGCCGTCCGCCCGCGCCGCGGCGCAAGGTGGATTCGTGCTAATTGTGCTGGAATAGAGCCGCACGGCGGCGTGAAGTCACGAACTGGTGATTAACGCCCCATATCGATGTATGTCATCGGATAGGAATGTTCGAAAACCGTATGAGTTCGAAACGCTGACATGAACCCGTGCGTGAAAACGGTGCGGAAACGAGGATGGACGATAGGGGTCAAATGAACACCGCAGCCGACACAAACATCGAGACGGGCCGCCGGGCGGTGCCGTGGGCACGGCGCCTATTGAAACCCATTGTCTTCGTAACCTGCTGTTTGCCGCTTGCCTGGATCGCCTTCCGCGCCGTTGGCGGCCAGCTCGGCGCGAATCCGATCGAGGCCGTGACGCGCGGCTTTGGCGACTGGGCGCTTCGCATGTTGCTGATTGCCTTGACGGTCACACCGCTGCGCCTTGTGACCGGCTGGACGGAGATCGGCCGGGTGCGCCGGATGGTGGGGTTGTTCGCATTTTTCTATGTTTGCCTGCACGCGATGGCGTACATCGGCCTCGATCAATTTTTCGACTGGCCCGCGATTTGGCGCGATATCGTCAAGCGCCTATACATCACCATCGGCATGGCCGGTGTCGTAACGCTGATCCCGCTTGCCGCGACGTCGACTTCGGCGATGGTCAAAAGGCTGGGGGCGAAACGCTGGCGGCGGCTCCACCGATTTGTGTACCTGGCCGCCATCCTTGGCGTGGTGCACTACTTTTTCATGATCAAAGCCGGATACCAGCTGCCGGCGCTTCATGCGGCCGCGTTGGTCGTATTGCTCGGTTTTCGCGCCGTGAAAAAGTGGCCTTGAATATCGAATCGGCCTTCTATCGGGTTATACAATAAACGCGGCAAGCGCATCGCACTTGAAAGACACTCTAAGACTGTCCGGTTTGACAAATCTCTAAACGACCGCGACTTTAAATGTGCTACTCATGCCAGGGGATTCGGCCGCATCTCGTACTGCTATTGCTTGGGCGCGGGAGCACAAGCATCCCATGTGCGCCGAGTCAGTGGGACCGGACCGAAATCGGAGGGCCGCGGTCTAAATGTCCGCGAAAACCAAAGAAAAGAGCTATCAGCCGGCCTGGGCCAATTCGCCGTTGAGCCGGGCGATGCGGGCCGCCGTGCTCGAGGTTGTCGGGCCGAAGATCGTCGCGGCCAGCCCGAAAGCGCTGTCATTGCTCGGCTATCACGGCAAAGGGACGCCGGTAGGGCGACCGCTCGCACACCATTTGGCGAAATCATGGTCGAGCAAACTCAAAACCAACGTGCTGGCGCTGGCTACCGGTAGGCAGCCGCGCCAAGTCTCGATTGTTCCATTCAGCGGCAAACCGTTCGAAGCGAACGTCGTCGCAAAGCCGCTGGGCGGTAAAGGCAAGAACGCCGCGGTATTGGTTGCGATCGACAAAGCGGTTGTCGGCGCCGACTTGCCCGCAGGGAAGACGGCCCGTGACAAATTCTATCGCTCGATCGTCGAAGCGAGCGATACCGCGATTATCGTCGTCGATGCACACGGCATCGCGCACCTCAACCCTGCGGCGCGCAAGCTTTTGGATGTCGAGAGAGACGATGAAGCGGTCGGCCGAGCATTCGCAGATATCGTACATTCTGATTACACATCGTTGTTTCGCCGCGGACTGAATGATTTAAAAACGGTGGCGCGAAGCAAGATGGCGGACGTCATCATATTGAAGACGCTGCGTGGTCACGTTGTCGACGTTTCGTTCAATGCCGTGACTTTGAAATCGGCGGAAGGCGACCGCGTAGTCGTCGGTTGCCGCGATATCACCAGCCACATCGACGGTGTGGAAGCATTGAGGGACCGCGAACAGCGGCTTCAAGCTGTTGTCGATGCCGTGGCTGACGGCGTCATGGCGGTCGATGAGCGCGGTCATATCCAGTCGGTCAATGCCAGTGTGGTCGACTTATTCGGCTTCGCTGCGGATCACTACATCGACCGCCCGTTGGCCGAGTTCTTGCCGAATTGGGCAAGCGACAGCGGGATCGTCGAAAAAATCAGCGCGCTGGGGCGCGAATCGATCGAATTCCCCGTCGATCTTCTCGGCAAAACCCGTGAAATGCCGGGTGTAACAAGTGCGGGCGCTTCGTTTCCGGCCGATGTCACTGTCACGATCATGCAGCAGGGGCGCGGTTCGCTTTTTACCGTCGTCGTCCGCGATGCGCGTGCGCGTAAAACAGCCGAAGAGGCACGCAGGTCCTATGAAGCCCAATTGGAACGCGACGTCGCCGAACGTACCGCCGAGCTGAATTCGTTGTCGCAACGCAACCGTCAAATTCTCGCCGCCGCTTCGAACGGCATTATTGCGGTGGATACCGACGGCAAGATCACCATGATCAATCCCGCTGCCGGCGAACTGTTCGATCGCGCGCCGGAAGGGATGATGGGCATTCCGGTCGAACGCTTGTTTGTCTATGGCAGTGGCGGAAAATCGGGCTCTGCGGTGCCAATTCGAACTGAGATCGCCAAAGGTCCTTATCACGTCGATTTCGACGTGCGTCTTGGACGTCACGATGGATCATCGTTCGACGCCGCATATACGATTGCGCCAATTTACGAGGGCAAGGAAAACGTCGGAGCCGTCATCACCGTCCGCGATGTGACCGAGCGCAGACGGATTGCCGCCGAACAGCGGGTTGCGGCGATTGTGTTCGATCATTCGACGGAAGGATTGCTTGTTGCCGACGCGCGCGGCACGGTCACCAAGACCAATCCGGCGTTTCGCGCCATTACGGGCCTCGACGACAAGCGGATGATCGGCGCGTCTGTGTTCGACACGCTGATCGTGGACGAAAAGCTAAGGCGGGATTTGACCGATATCTTGGCCAAAGACGGCAAGGGCGAAATCGAATTCTGGCGCGAGGACAAATCCGGCAAGCGGACCGCCCTCAAGCTCGGCGTGTCGCGTATCCGCGACGAGCGAGGTAGGACGCAGCAGTACACCGGCATCGTCTCCGACGTCACGGCGCGCAAACTCGAAGAAGAGAAAATCCTTTATCAGGCGAACTACGACCAGCTTACCGGTTTGCCCAATCGCGCGCTGTTTCAGGAACGTCTTCAACGTCTGGTGATCGAAGGGCGGCGCGGTAAAACTAATTTGGGCATGATGTTCATCGACCTCGACGGGTTCAAGGCGATCAACGACAACCTCGGCCACGATGCCGGCGATCTCTTGTTGCAGGGCACGGCGATGCGCCTGCTGAAATGCGTTCGTGAATCGGATACGGTTGCGCGTCTCGGCGGCGACGAGTTCACGGTTCTGATGCCGTTGCTTGACAGCCTCGACGGCGCGATCCTGGTGGCGTCGCGTATTCTGATGTCGTTGACGCAGCCCTTCGATCTCAACGGGCAAGAGGGCCGCGTTTCGGCGTCGATCGGCATTTCGATCTATCCGGAACAGGCGCGCGGCGCCGAACAATTGCTGCACAATGCCGACGTTGCGATGTATCACGCCAAACGCCAAGGCAAAGCCAATTACCAGATTTGGCGTCAGGACCTCGAAGCCGGCGCTGAAGCGCGATATTAGAGAATCGGGCTACGCCGTTTTCAACGTTTCGGCCAGTTCGTGCTTCATGTCGGCCAGAACCTTCTCGACGCTGGCCTTCTGTAAATGTCCCGAATGGTAAATCAATCCGATGTCGATGCGGGGTAAATCCTCGCCGGGATGGGTATGCATGCTCATGCGGCAAAAAATGTCAGTTGCCGTCAGTCGGTAGGGAATGACTTCCAATTCATGGAGAAACCCAAACGAAATCGGCGCGCCGACGTCGATGGCCGGCGGTAACGGCGGCGTAAAATCGAACGAGTACGGCGTAAGCCCAAAGTCTTTGAAGTATTGGCCGGGACACAGGTCCTTCACGACCGACCAGTACGGCACGTAGTGGGATTTCGCTTCGTTGACGTCCTTTTGGTAGATCGCTGCCGTTTCGGCGCGCGATTCTTCTGATTTCGCGCGGTGGCGTACGGTGACCCAATCGGCGAAATTCCCGACGATATGACCGGTCGATTTATCGCGATTGGCTTTCACGAACGTCACCAGCACGTCGTCCGATCCGGTGAACGTGCGCAGTGCGCTCAAGAACGCGGCATAGACAAGAAAACTGACATGGTATCCGGCCGCGTCGGCCAGCTTTTGCAAACGTGCCGAATCGTTCGCGGACAAATTCTCCATGCAAACCGACAGTATGCCTTGCGGCCGTTCCGCAAGTGGCGTGCGCACGTAGGCGTGATCTCCAATCGTGTCGCGCCACCATTGGAGTTCTTTTTCGCCATCAGGCGATTGCAGCCACGCATTTTGCTGTTCGCTTAGAGCGATGTAGTCGGCTACCGGCAGGGCGGGGATCGGAGCGTCGACGCCCGCGAATTCGGCCGCGTAAAGGCCGAGCAACTGATTGAGTGCGACGACGATTCCCCATCCGTCGCAGACGATGTGATGCCACTTGGTCAGGATGACGGCGATCGATGGAAATTCGAGCAACACCACTTTGAATAATGGCGGTTTGAGAACGTCGAACGTCTCTTCCTTGAGGCGGTTGACGATATCCCAAGCGGTTTTCTTCCAGTCGAGTTCGGGATCGTCGAATTTCTGATGCGAAAAAGCGCCCACGTCGCCCGGTGCGGCGAAATTCTGAGTCCAATGTCCCGCGGACCCCGCGAAATAGGACCGTAATGCCGGATTCTTCGCGCACAATTTCTCTACGGCGTTCGCCATCTTGGCGGCGTCGACCGGCCCGTTGATCCGCAAATTGATGGTCAGGTGATGGTAGTGATAGCTGCGCTCGCGTTCGTTCCGATATTTATCGACAACATCCAGATAGTGCGCGGTATGCGCGCCGACCGGGCCGTGTTCGCGCTTTGCATCCGAATCGCCAATAGAAACCATGAGCGGCAACACTCCCGCGGTATTCGAGGATCACAACAGAAACGGCGGCCGCCGGTTTAGAGCGCGTATGCGACCGCTGCTTGCTGGGCCGGCACCGTCCGGGCGAGCCACGCGGAGCGTAAGTTGCGGCGGCAGATTTTTCCAGCGTTGTTGCGCAACGGTTCGTCGACGAATTCGAACGACGCGGGAATCTTGTGTGGCGAAAGGCAGTCGCGCAAGTGACTGCGAAGATCGTCCGGCGAGATCGCGCGGTCGATCTCGACAATGGCGAGTACTTTTTCGCCAAGGTCTTCGTCCGGCAGGCCAATCACTGCGCAGGATTTGACCGCCGGGTGCGCCTCGAGCGCGGCCTCGATTTCGGCGGGGTAAATGTTGGCGCCGCCGCGGATGATGACGTCGGACTGGCGATCGCAGAGGAAAAGATACCCTTCTTCGTCCAGGTACCCGAGGTCCCCCATCGAATCCCAGCCGCCCGGCAAGCGACGCGAATTGGCCCCGATGTAGGCGTACCGTTCGCCATAGTAGTAGTCGCTGTCGGGCCCGGTTTTCGGGCGCATGAACACTTCGCCAGTTTGGTGCGGACCGAGCGGCCGGCCGTCCCGGTCAGCAATCATGATTTCGCAAGAGTTCGGATCGACTTTGCCGACCGAACCCTTCTTTCGCAGCCAATCGCGTCCGCTGATGATGGTGTATCCCGGCGCTTCGGTGTTGCTATAGGCCTCGACAACGCGATCGGGACCGATCCATTCGATCCAACGTTCTTTTAGCCACACCGGACACGGGGCCGCGCTGTGCACGATCGAGCGGATCGACGACAGGTCGTACTTTGACCTCGTTTCCGGACCCAGCCGCCACAAGCGGTGCATCATGGTCGGGACCAAGGTCATGAAATTGATCTTGTGCCGCTCGATCATACGCAACGTGTCTTCCGCATCGAACTGCCGGGTAATGATCAGGCAACCGCCGCCGAGCAGCGAAGTCGTGGCGGCAAAGAACGGCGCGTTGTGGTGAAGCGGGCCCGTCAGCAACATGCGCTCGTTTGGCTGGATCGTGGGGCAGGGCGCGTCCAAATCGATGACACCGGGATTGCCCGCGACGATGATTTTCGGCCGGCCCGTGCTGCCGCCGGAGATCATCGCTTTGAAATGCGGCGCGACGACGTCGGCGAGCGGTCCGTCGTGCGGCCCGAAGTCCACGTCGCGGTCGAGGTACATCGCCTCGACCGGGGTGCCGTCGCGCGTGCCGTAGCCGAGCCCCGCGGTGTGCGTCAGCAGGTGGCGGACGGTCATCGGCGTGCGCGCCGGCTCGCAGTGCACGCCGCCGTCCGGATCGATCACCTGCACGGTCGGTTGCGCGAAGCACGGCAGCCAGCGCGCCACCGGGTCGTCGAGCCGCAGGTGTCCCGCCTCGACCAGCATCATCACCGCCACGGCGGTGACCGGCTTGGTCATCGAGTAGATGCGGAACAGCGTGTCGACCTCGACCGGCAGACCCGCCTCGCGGTCGCGCAGGCCGACCGTCTCCAGCAGCACGATGTCGCCATCGCGCGCGACCAGCACGAGGCGCCCGGGCAGGCGCCCCGGCTCGACCCAGCCCTCGAGCCACGGCCGGATGCGCGCCAGCAGGTCGGCGTCCATGCCGGCCGCGGTCGGTGTCGCCGTCACCCGCATCGTGCTTTCCCTCCGCGTGCCACCGCTCGCCGCCGGCTCGCCTGCGGGGCGATGGAGGGCGCCCCGGCGAGGCTCCCGGAGCAGACCAGCGTCCACGCCGCGAGGCTAGAACTAATCCGCCATCCAGCGGCGGAAAATTGCTGTTCCGGGTCACACCCAGACGACACTATCGAAGCGTGGCACGGGTGTCGGCGGAGCACGCCGGAGCGGCGCTCTTCCCCTGGATTGCAGCCCGTCGGCGGCGTCGTCGACGCCCGGTCGATGCGACTTCGTCCGCAGTGCCATCCACGACAACACAGCAGCAACGGAGGAGCACCAATGCCCGACAAGACGATCGAGATGTTGCAGGCCGAACTCGCCAGCGGGCGCCTGTCGCGCCGCGCGTTCATGCGCGAGGCCGCGGCCCTCGGAGTGGGTGCCGCGATGGTCGGCGGCATCCTCACCACCACCAGCAACGCGGCGCTGGCCGCCACGCCGACGAAGGGCGGTCACCTGCGCCTGGCGGTCGGCAGCGGGGGCACCACCGACAGCCTGGACCCGACGAAGTACCTGTCGACGTCCGACTACACGCGCGGCTTCCAGCTCTACAGCCCGCTGGTCGCGCTGGGCCGTGACGGTCTCGCGCACCCGGCGCTGGCCGAGTCGTGGGAGCCGAACGCCGACGGCACCGAGTGGGTGTTCAACCTCCGCAAGGGCGTCACCTGGACGAACGGCAAGGACTTCACCGCCGACGACGTGCTGTTCTCCTTCGACCGCATTCGCCAGCCCCAGGGCACGATGCAGATCTACGTGACCGGCATCTCGGAGATCAAGAAGATCGACAGCCACACGATCGACGTCATGCTGTCCGCGCCGCAACCCATCCTGCTGCGCAACATCATCGACTTCCGCATCATGAGCAAGGCCTGGGCGGAGAAGAACAACACCACCAAGACGCAGGACTACAAGGCCAAGGAAGAGAACTTCGCCTCGCGCAACGTCAATGGCACGGGCCCCTACAAGATCCTGGGCTGGCAGCCTGAGCAGCGCATCCTGATGTCGCGCAACGAGGCCTGGTGGGACAAGCCCACGGGCAACGTCGACCAGGTGGTCTACACGCCGATCTCCAACCAGGCCACGCGCGTGGCGGCGCTGCTGTCCGGCGAGATCGACATGCTCACCGACCTGCCGACGCAGGACGTGGACCGCCTGCGCAAGACGTCCGGCCTGAAGGTGCTGGACGGCCCCGAGGTGCGCACCATCTACCTGGCGCCGGACATCGGCAGCCCCGAGCTGAAGTACAGCAGCGTGAAGGGCAAGAACCCGTTCGCCGACAAGCGGGTGCGCCAGGCGCTGAGCATGGCCATCGACCGCGAGGCCATCAAGCGCAACATCATGCGTGGCCTGTCGATCCCGGCCGCCGTGATGGTGGCCCCGGGGGTCAACGGCAACTCGCCGGACATCGACAAGCCGGTGAAGGTGGACCTGACCAAGGCCAAGGCGCTGATGACCGAGGCTGGCTACGGCAGCGGCTTCACGGTGCAGATGAACTGCCCGAACAACCGCTACGTCAATGACCAGCAGATCTGCCAGGCCGTGTCGGCCATGTGGGCCAAGCTGGGCGTGAAGGTGGACCTGGTGGCGGAGAACATGGCGACCTTCAGCCAGAAGGTGCAGAAGTTCGACACCTCGCTCTACCTGCTGGGCTGGGGCGTGGCCACCTATGACGCGCAGTACACGCTGCAGTCGCTGGTGCGCACGCGCACCACCGGTGCCGACGGCAATTTCAACTTCTCCAGGATCAACGACACCGAGGTGGACAAGCTGGTCGACGCGATGAAGACCGAGGTCGACACCGCCAAGCGCAACGCGATGATCAAGGACGCCCTGGTGCGCACGCGTGACGAGGTGCTGCTGATCCCGCTGCACCACCAGATGCGCCCCTGGGCCATGAAGACCAACGTGACGACCATCCACCG
>JAGREB010000246.1 GCA_020446775.1 Paracoccaceae bacterium | reverse complement strand
CCGCAACTTCCTGCCGTCGACCGGGCGCTTGGTGCACTATCTGCCGCCGGCCGAAGGCAAAAACGTACGCGTCGATACCGGCGTCTACGAAGGCGGCGAAATCTCGGTGTTTTACGATCCGATGATTGCCAAGCTGATTACCTATGGGAAAACGCGCGACGAGGCGACCGCCGAAATGCGCGCCGCTCTCGATGCCTATTATATCCGTGGCGTCAGCCACAACATTCCGTTCCTTGCCTCGCTGATGGGCAAGAAGAAGTTCATCGACGGTAAGCTTTCGACCAACTTCATCGCCGAGGAATATCCGGACGGATTTTCGGCCGCGGATTTGCCCGCCAAGGATCCGACCGTGCTGATGGGCGTTGCCGCGCTGGTGCATCAGGCCTACCAGGCACGCGCTGCCGGTGTGAGCGGACAGTTGCCCGGCCGCGCCCGCGCGCTGCCGGATACCTGGGTCGTGGTTGAAGGCGACGGCGAGACCAAGACTCAACACCGTGTCAGCGTCGCGCGTCACCCGGTCGGTGGCGCGGGCGACCTTGGGCCTGCGTCGGGGACTGTCACAGTCGGCAACAAGACGCTGCATATCGCGAGTTCGTGGACATTCGGTCAGCCCCTCTACAAAGCCGAAGTCGTCGGTAGTGTGAGCAAAGGGAAAGTCAAAGCGGGCCATATCGTCGTGCAAGTCGATCGGCGCGGCATCGGCTACCGGTTGTTCCACGCCGGCGCCCAAGTCGACGTGGTAGTGCTGACTGTGCACGAGGCCGAGCTTGCCAAGCACATGCTTTACAAGCCGCCACCGGACCTGTCGCAATTCCTGCTATCGCCGATGCCCGGATTATTGGTTTCACTGGCGGTCAAGGAAGGCCAAGACGTTAAAGCCGGTGAAGCCCTGGCCATTGTCGAAGCCATGAAAATGGAAAACGTGTTGAAGGCCGAGCGCGACGGTACGGTGAAGACAATTCATCAGCAGCCGGGTGCGAGCCTCGCGGTCGATCAGGTCATCCTAGAATTCGCGTAACACGATTGTCATTGCACGGCGGTGGCCTAAGGCGATTCCCCGATCTTGTGGCGAAGAATTCACCGCCTCATTGCGTCCGGTGATAGACTTTCCGCAAATGATCGAGTCGCAACCCGAACGGGCGAAGCGGCGCGAAGGTGGTGGGGGAGTTATGCAGCGAGTGTTTTCGCTTGCGGCAATCGTTCCGTTATTGATCTTGAATACCGGGCATATGGCTGATGCGGCCGGCGATCCCATGCGAGTCGACAAAGTCGAGCGGCACGCGTTCTACCTCAGTCTGTTGGCTGCCGCGCAGGACAATGAGCGAAACGGGCGCGGTATTCCGTCGATTGCCTGCCTCGGCTTGACCGGGCCCGCGCGCAATAGCGATGCGGACAACGACGGTGTTGACGACGCTTTCGACGCCGTGCCCGACAATGCCGATGAATTTGCCAAAGACAACAATGGCGACGGGAGTTACGAAATTTGCTCGATCGAGCAATTGCAGGCCATCGTTACTTTGGGGCAGGGCGAAGGCAATTCCACACTGTTGACGACCGGCCAGCGTTTGCGCCGCAATTACCAGTTGGCCGCAGACCTTGACGCCGCATCAATTGAAAACTTTGTGCCCATCGGAAATTGCGGCACAGATGGCGAATGCGCTGTTGAAAGCAGTCGTGACGGTTACTCCGGCGTTTTCGATGGCCGTAACCGCACCATTCGCAATCTGACGATCGATCAGCCGGCGCTTGGCGGCGTCGGCTTGATCGGCGCGCTTGCCGAGAGCGGCGTCATTCTCAACCTCAATCTGGAAAACGCGAACGTCAAAGGGCGCTCGCGAACCGGGATTGTTGTCGGCGCCAATACGGGGACGATTTTCAAGGTGCGCGCCGCGGGCAAGGTCGAGGCGGATGAAGCGGCCGGCGGTTTGGCCGGCAGCAATTCCGGTCTCATCGTCGATAGCGCTGCAACCGGAACGGTGATGGCGCGGCAAATGGCGGGCGGCCTGGTCGGCGATATGACCGGGGCGGTGTTCGACAGCGCCGCCGCTGTCGATGTCGGCGGGTCGCGCGGACTGGGCGGTTTGGCCGGTGTCAGCACTTTCGGCACGATCATCGGCGGCCAGGCGAGCGGAACGGTAAAGGGAGAAGGCGATCTCGGCGGTTTGGTCGGCGTCAACACCGACGCTACCGTGTCCAATAGCTTTTCCACCTCGTCCGTGACCGGTACGGCCGTCCATGTCGGCGGCTTGATCGGCGACAATGCGCTCGGCCTTGTCCGCAATAGCTATGCGACCGGTCCTGTTCAGGGCGGCAACGGGGTCGGTGCTTTGACGGGGCGCAACAACGGCATTATTCGCCGCAGCTATGCGCTGGGAGAGGTGACCGCGGAAACGAACGGCGGGGGCTTGATCGGCGAAAGGGTTGGTGGTGAAGACCGGGACAGTTTTACCGACTCTGCGCAGCTGACGCCGTCCAAGACCGGCTGGTCGCCCGACCGGCTGCCGGTAAACGATTTTCTCGACTATTTCTGCGATCTGAACCGCAATGGCTATATCGATCCCGACGAACGGGTCCGTACGAATTTCGTGTGGATATTCACGCGCCGGGCGCCGCCGTCCTTGCGCTGTAACCCTGCCAAGAGCTGATCGAGAGGCGCGATGTTGAAAAAACTGCTGCTCGCCCTCGTGGCGATTCCGGTTCTGGTGATCCTCGCGATCATGATCGCGTTCCTGCAAGGCAATGGCCAGGGCGTGGCGCATTTTCCACTGAACCCGCGGCCCGCCGCCGTAACGGCCGAGGATGACGCCGGCGTTTTGATTTTCGGCGCTTCTCGTAACACCGGGTTCGACGTCGCCGAAATCCTCGCCGCGCGTGGCACCAAGGTCACCGCGTTCGTGCGCGCGCAATCAAACACCGGCGATCTCGAAAAGCTGGGCGTGCCGTTGGCATACGGCGATGCGCTCGACATGCCGAGTGTGGAAAGGGCGTTCGCCGAGAAGCAATACAGCGCGGTCGTCACGACCATTGGATGCATCGGTTGCAACCCGAAGCCGGACTACCTCGGCAACAAGAATATTTTCGATGCCGCCAAAGCGGCCGGCGTGCGCCGGGTGATCCTGATCACCACCATCGGGGCAGGGGATAGCTACGATGCTGCGCCATTGCCCGCGCGGCAGTTTCTGAAAGAGATGCTGCCGCTTAAAACCCAGGCCGAGGATCATCTGAAAAGCCTCGGTCTCGACTACACCATCATCCGGCCGGGTGGCCTGAAGACTGCCGCGCCGACGGGACGGGCATTCCTGAGCGAGGACCGCGAAACGTCGGGCCTGATCACGCGGGCCGATCTGGCTGGCTTGATCGTTGCCGCGCTCGACGACCCCAACACCATCGGCAAAACGCTGGCGGCCATCGACGAGGATTTCCGTTTCCCGTTCGATCTGTTCTGATAACAACGTTCGCAAGCGTTGACTGATGTCACCTCCTTTCCTTCGCTGTCGTCGCCCGATTCATTCGGGCGACCCATTTCTCCAAATACTTGACGCGTCTTGGAAATCGATGGACCGCCCGAACATGTCGGGCGGTGACAATCGAGGAGGTAGATGAGTCAATGACCGAAAGAATTTTTATTATGATGTCCGGGTTTTGATGGATCAACGCACAGTAAGATTGCTGATTAGCGGGTGTGTCCAAGGCGTCGGCTATCGCGCCTGGGCGGTGCGCGCGGCGACCGGGCTTGGCCTATCGGGCTGGGTGCGCAACCTGACCGACGGCCGTGTCGAAGCGCTGGCATCGGGATCCACCGATGCAGTTGGCGCATTTATCGACGCCTGCCGCGAGGGTCCACGCTTCGCGAAGGTGAGGGAGGTTATGACGGAAGGTGTCGAGGAAGTCTTTTCGGAAGGCGGCTTCGTGCAACGTGCGACAGGCGATTCTTGATCGATTTCTGGACCTAGGTGGCGTGCCAGAGGTGACGAAAAATTGAGCCAATGGCAAATCTCGGTCCAAAAAATATCAGGGCCGAGAATGTGGTGGAGTGTCAGGATTCTTTGCAACCGCCTGATTTGTTGTAATGTTTTGATTTATATTAATAAAATGAGCTTTTCGTTGTGTCGGCGGCTTTCCAAGTGTCAGGATTCTTTACACTGAATTCGGCCAGAACTCTGGGTGATGGCGGCTAAGCTTTTGAAATCTATAGGTTGCTGAAAACTGGCATAATTATTGCATTGAGTAGACTCCAAGAGCCAATTCTGCGCTGCGAGGAGCCACGTAAATGATGTCTAGAACAATTGCTTTCTTTTTCGGGGTTTTCATTTTCGCTGTTGCTCAAGCGAATGCTGCGGTCGTGGTGTTTCAAAGACAGCCAACAGTTGCCACGACCTTCGCGGACGGCACATTTAGCCACCATTTGACAAATCAATGGGACGACGGGTTTTACGCTTACCCTGGCAATCCCAGTACCAAAGCTATGAATTTTTATGGCATCAATGGGCTCAGCATTTTCTTCAATAGTCCTGTACTTCTAAATTCAATGGTTTTGGAGGACCTCAGCAATAATAGCTTCAACGTCAATACATTGACGGTAAGTCTATACGACACGCTCGATTCTTTGCTGACGTCTCAAACATATTCATTCGCCCAACTGCTCCTTGCACCGTTGGCTACTTTTAACACAGCACACGTTGCTAGAATCTCATTTGATTTCACTGGGGGAGGCAATGCCTACAACGATGGACGTAACGCTGCATGGTATTTGGTATCTAACATTACCTATAGCGAAGACATCGTCGACGATGTTCCCGTTCCAGGCGCGGTAGCATTGCTTGGATTTGGTCTGCTCGGCCTCGGTGTGAGACGGCGAGTTTCATAAGCTGCAATACGAAAACTATGTAAGTGATCCCCGCTTCGGCGGGGATTTCTTTTGGCGGTCAGCAATGTCCCCACAATAGTTACCTGCGGGTTCAAATTACTTCGGGCGGCTTGCGCGTTGGCCCGGCCAGGATTGGGCGAGGGCGATGAGGTCCGTTTGGCAGATGGCGGCGATGGCCACGCCGTCAGTGAGCGGTACACGTTCCACTACTGTCGCAGGTGAACGCACAATACCTTGTCGGTTGCGCGTCGTTTTCGTCGCCGTAATCGAGCTGGCATCCGGCGTCTACCGGATCGCATGCCCGAAGTGCCCGCAAGCGGAACGTCGAGTCCGCACCGAGCGCGTCTTGGATCGCCGTTACCTGAACCGTGTCGAATTGGCTTCCGGGCGTCACGGTGCCATCGACCCGCCATTGAGTCTGGGTTTGGTTCGTTCCGTTCATCGTGCAAGGCGTAAACGTGTAATCCGGGCCGACTTGGGTTCCAGCGAGGAAGAACTGAACCAACGCGCGCTCCGGATCGGTATCGTTGGTATTTTCACCAAAGCGGCTGAGGCCGATCACGGCACGGTCCCAAGCCTCGTCGAAACGCACTGAAATGGACTCGCGCGTTGTTGCGTCGCTGCCGCCGTCGATCGTGGCGTTAGAAATATCGACAGTGGTGTCGCCGACCGCGAAGCCATCCTGGGATTCGGCATTCCCGCCCGTGCTGTCTTGAATGTAGATCTCGCCTCGCGACGCATAAATGTCCACACCCAAGCCCGGCGGTGTGTCCGCCGCTTCGCCAGACAGGTCCAGCCAAGCTTGATTGTGGCTGGTGGCATTGTCGTAACTTGTGCCCAGTTGAGTTTCGACGCTCTGCGGTGAAATCTCGGCCGTGATGCCTCCGCCGTTGGCGGGCGACGCCGGAAACGTGAGTTCTGCACACTTCGACCGCGCGAACGTCACGTTGCCGGTGACGTCGGAGTAGTCCCAGCCGCAGGTCTCGTCGGGCCCGCAACCGCGGACTTGTCCGACTACAAAGGCGCTCCAGGTTTCTTGTGAGTCGTCTTCAGGTGCGGCCTGCGTATCGAATGGCTCGGGAATGATCTCGACTTTGTCAAACAGTACGCCGCCAAAATTGGTCGAAATCACCGATCCGTTCGCAAAGTTCGACCCGAGGCCTTGGTTGGCGACGCATGAGTCATATGTTTCTTCGGCGACCAACTCGTTGTTGTCATCAAGTGTCGTGTCATAGGCGCGCAGACGTACGCGTTCGCGCGGAAGAGGCGATGTCGTCACGTAATAGGCCGTATTATCGGTTTCGCCGAAGTGACGCAGCGTGGCGGTGAACTGGCTCATTTTCTCATCGAATTCGACGATGACTTTTTCGCGTTCGTCGGGATCTGGGAACTCATCGATGCCGGGATAATTCGTGTCGTCCGAAGGATCGATATTGTCGAGCCGTTGGTCGTCCGCGCCAACGCCGGCCACGCCCAATCCGTTGTTGTTCTGCAAGCGGAAACCGCCTTTGCCGGCATAGAGGCGCACGTTCTGGCCGCCGTCGGGAATGACCGAGTAGGACTGGTCGGTCGTGACGTTGCCCGACAGTCCCAAATCGGTCGAAACCGAATCTTCATTGACGGCGACGCTTTCCGCGTTGTCGGCGGCATCGGCTTTGGCTGCGCCGTCGACACGCTCGAAATTCAAACCGGTCCGTTTCAAGGTGATGGCGCCGAACGCCGTCGGCGACGCCGGCAATCCGATTGTGGACGAGAACCGCACCGCGCGAAACATGGCGTGCTTGGTAATGCACTGCGAGATGTGGGGCGCTTCGGTTCCACCGAGATCAACCTGTAAATTGTCGGCATCGGCAGGAATGTCGGAATCGTCGTAGCGCCATACCCAGCCGTCCAAACGGATTTGCGATGCCGCGCAGTTGTTGCTCGTTTCGCCGTGAAGTTCGAAACGAAAGCGCTGAAAATTTTGCTTGGCTCCGTCGCCATCGACAAAAGGTTCGCCGCTTTCAAGCCAGTTTGCTTCGGCCGGTTGATCGTGCGGTGGCGCGCCGCCATTGGTGATGCATGCCTGGTCGTCGGTATTCGCGCCGCCGACACCGCCATCGATTGTTCTGCTGTATGCCGTAGTGCGCGCATCGGGCGGTGTGCCGTCGTGATCCGCTAGGCCGAACCCGGTGAAATCCGCATCGGAAATGCACACCGGTCCGTTATCTTCAGGCGATTCACCAGGTGTTCCGTCTCCCAACGCGATCGAGTCGTAGTGGGCGACGTCGCCTAAGACGATTGCAAAGTGATTCTCGTCCGGGTCCAGTATGTCCGTCGCGGTGGGCGATCCCGGACGGTTATTGAAAGTATCGACCTCAAAGCCGAAGCGATCTGAATCCGTCGGAAATCGATGCGTGCTATTTTCTTCCGCGAAGCCCATGTATTGGTCACGGCCGCCGCATAGGCCGTTACTGGTTACGCCTGGGACGTCATAAGCCACCCCGGACGTCCGCGCATAACCAAGGAACCCAAACACAATGCCGTTGCCGCGTGTGCCCGGATTGGTCGAATTGTCATCCTCGAAATAGGCCTCGGTATAACCACGGATGGTGAAACCGTCCAACGGAAGGGTTTGTTCGCTGACCGCGCATGCTTTTTCGCGCGTGGCACTTGAGTCGGAATCAAGAAACCGCAACACATTGGATTCGTCTTCCATATCGCCGTCGACGTCCAACACATCGAAAGCCGGGGCGTCTCGGTTGCTGGTGCTGCCTTCCGCTGAAAGCGTGTATGCGCGCTGCTCAATCGGGCTGTACCCGCCCGCGACAGCGCCCGTCGGCACGTTTGGATCGCTCGGATTGAATTCCTCACAATTCCCGGCGTATGCCCGTTCAGATGTTGTCGGAAAGTAGACGGCATCGTCGAAGTACGTGGCGCCTTCTGTGAGGTTCTGCCCCGGATCGTCGACGGTTTGAGCACCGATCGCCACTGCACATCCGGTTTGGCCGGAGCCTGAAGGGCAATTGGCTTGCTCGGCAGCGCTCATGTTGGTGGCATTCTGTTCCGTCAGGGCCGTATCGCCTTTCCAAGCCCCGGCGCCGTTCTCACCATGGCTGATCAATGCAAACGGGTGGAATGCGCCGCCGGTTTGGTTTTGAACTGTTCCCGTAACCGGGGTATCTCCATTGCACAGGGTCGTGTCGGTGCTGACGACATAGGTGATAAAATTGCCGTAGCCGTCGCGCGCGTCGTCGGCCGATAGACCCAGGTCGCGAAAAGGCACGATGCCGCGCGTGCGCCCGCCACTACAAGCAGCAGTGGCTCCTGCATACCCAACACTTTGACCGACGATACCAGTCATAGGCACAGGGTCTCCGGGGCAGATGTAGCGGTGATCCGCGTCGGTCACCGACCACGCAATCAACGCGCGCTCAACCTTGCCGAAATTGGTGCGGCCTTGCGTTGCGCGCGCAGTGTTGGTCTGCTCGTTTTGTAAGACTTTGGTGGCAATCACCGCGCCCGAGGCGGCGATGAGCCCCAGCGCCAGAACCAAACCCACTACACCACGATCGTCTTTGATCCACGCGTGCATGGGATCAAAAAGTGATCGTCCCATCGAACGGAACGGCACGTCTTTCATTCTTTGTACGCAAACTCGCGCCACGAAACTTGTAGCCACATTGAACGCCGTGAAACGCGCTTCCCGATTTGAAAACAGACAAGTTCAGCAAACTATACTTTCACGATAATGATTCCGTAAACGTGCCATGAGCGCATTGATTTAAATCAGCGCTTCTCGCACCCAAATCTAAGGCATTCAGGTGTATAGGCCGCCTCAATACGACCGGCAAATAATGCGGCTAATCGTCCTGCTTTGGCAGCGTCGGCCGTTTGATCTCGTAAAGCATTAGACCGGTTGCGACGGCGAGGTTGAGGCTGTCGGCGCCGGTGTCGGCCGCCATCGGGATTTTGACGCGCGTTGTCATGGCAGCGGCGACATCGTCGCTGAGACCCGGCCCTTCGCTGCCCATGGTGAGCAAGACCGGTCCGTTGTAAGCGCGTCGGTAATCGTCAGAGCCTTTGAGATGCGTGCCGACGGTCTCCCCCGGCCACGATTTGGCGAATGAGATCAAACTAGTTTGACTAACGGCGGCGATAGGCACGGCGAAAATCGAGCCCATGGTCGCGCGCACTGCTTCGCGCGCGTAGGGATCGCAGCACGTGCCGGCCAGGATCACACCTTGCGCACCCGCGGCGTCAATTGTGCGCACGATGGTGCCGAGATTGCCGGGGTCGCGAATTTCCTCGAGCGCCACCCACACGTCAGAAGGTCTTAACTTGGTCGGTGGCTCGGTCCAGCGTTGTTTGAACACGCCAATGACCGGCTGCGGATTGTCGCGCGCCGACAACGCCTCGGCGATCTTGGCCGTCACCGTGAAACACTGTGCGCCGGCCTTGCGGCCCCACGTCAACAGTTCGCCTACGATACCGCCGTCGGCTTTGTCGGGGTCGGCGAACAGTATCTCCGGCATCCAGCCATGATCGCGCGCGGTGGCGATCACTTTCGCGCCCTCCGCTAGGAACAGCCCTGTCTCTTTGCGCTCTTTGCGGCGGTCGAGAGCGCGCGCCGCTTTGATGCGCTCGTTTTGCAGGCTGGTGAGATGAGGGAGGTTCGACACCGGTTACCCTTTGTCCGAACGCCAGCGCGTGAATAGGGATGTCGGCAGTAGACGCCCGCCGTCGCCCTGTTCCGGGATTGCCAATTCACCCGCCTCAAAGGCCCCGCCGCGATCCTTCAGCGTTTCGCGCAGCAATTGGTCGATGGAAAGCGCGGACGCACGGATGGCATAAGCGGTCAGCACCACGCAGCCAAACTGAGGATCGATCAGCTTGGCGCAGTCGGCCAACAGCGCGGGCAGGTGATCGAAGATTTCCCACTTTTCGCCCTCGGGGCCGCGCCCGAATTTGGGCGGGTCGATCAGGATGACGTGATAGGACTTGTTTCGCCGAACTTCGCGCGCGGCGAACTTGCGCGCATCGTCGATGATCCAGCGGATCGGCGCATCGGTCAGTTTGGACGCGGCTTGATTTTCCTTCGCCCACGCTACCGCCTTCTTCGAGGCATCGACGTGTGTGACTTCGGCCCCGGCCTTGGCTGCGATCAGCGACGCGACCCCGGTATAGGCAAACAGGTTCAATACGCGGGGCGGACCGTCCGCAACCTTCTTTAGCGCATCCGTCATCCAGATCCAGTGCGGCGCCTGCTCCGGAAACACGCCCATATGCCGAAAGGCTGAGAGCCGGCAAACGGCGGTAACGCCGCCGATTTGCATCGGCCAGTCCTTAGGCGGTCTGCCGGGATGGGACCAGCGCCCGGATTCCTCGTCGTCATCGCCTGCAAATACGCCGTCGGCCTTGGCCCACAAATCTTTGCCTTTGCGTGGGGCCCACATCGCCTGCGGCTCGGGTCGGTCAACCGTGACGTTCCCGAACCGTTCAAGCTTGCGGCCGTGGCCTGAGTCGATCAGCGCATAGCCGCCCGTATCTTCGGCGGAAATCACGGTTAACGGGCGTGGCGGCACGGCGGCACTTTCACAACGGCGCGTTTTCAAAACGCGGTGGAGATTGTCTCAGGTGTGAACCTAAGCGAAGGACAGGGCCGTTGCCAATCGACTCCCAACCCGGTCCCGGTACGCAAATACTAAGCGGCCTCGAGCGTCAGCGTCGCGCCGAAGACGTTAGCGAATTGCGTCGTCAGCGCCGCATCGACGTCGGCCATGGTCGCGTTGATGCCCATGTCGTGCAGGGACGTCACCCCGTGCTCGCTGATGCCGCACGGCACGATCCCCGAGAAGTGCGACATGTCCGGATTCACGTTGAGCGCGACGCCGTGAAAACTGATCCACCGGCGGACCCTAATTCCGAGCGCGGCGATCTTATCCTCGCGGTTGCCGCGTGCGACCCAGATGCCGATCCGGCCCTCGCGCCGTTCGCCATGAACACCGAATTCGGCCAAGGTCCGAATCAGCCATTCTTCGAGGTCGTGGACAAAGCAGCGGATATCGGGCGCACCGTGGGCGCGGCGTTTCAAGTCCATCATCACGTACCCGACCCGCTGTCCCGGGCCGTGATAGGTGTATTGCCCGCCGCGTCCCGTCCGAAAGACGGGAAATTGATCCTTGGACAGCAGGTCGCCGTCCTGGGCCGAGGTTCCGGCGGTGTAGACCGGGGGGTGTTCCAGCAGCCACAACAGGTCCGGGGCCGTGCCGGCATGGATCGCTGCGACCCGCGCCTCCTGGGCCGCAACCGCTTCGGGATAGGCCACCGGCCGGGGGGAGAGCCGTAAAGCGACCGCAGGCGCGTCCAGGCGCCATTTTCCAGCGCCGCAGGCATTATTTTCGGCATTTGGTGCGTGATTCAGCATGGCTCAAAACCTACCACGAATTGCCCCCGGCGCGAGGGTGGCCCAGAAACGTCTACCCTTTCAGGCTCGGTTGCCAAGGATAGGGCGATTTGCTATTTCCGCCGCTCTTGCCAGCGGGGGTTCGGCCCCCTTTCACGGCGTGCGGTCGTGGCGGAACTGGTAGACGCGCAGCGTTGAGG
>JAGREB010000245.1 GCA_020446775.1 Paracoccaceae bacterium | reverse complement strand
GGTTGTGCGCGTAAGCGCCGATCCGTTTTGAGGTTGTCAATGAACATTGCCATCCTGATTTTCGACGGCGCCGAAGAGTTGGACTTCGCGGGCCCGTGGGAAGTGTTCACCATGGTCAATACCGTGCTGCGCATGCGCAAGTCGGAACAGCGCGATCATGTCTATTTGGTTGCGGAAAAAACGGATGCCGTTGTCTGCGCCAAAGGCATGCGCGTGGTCCCGGATTATTCCTACGAGACCTGCCCCAAAGCAGATGTGATTTTAGTGCCGGGCGGGCAGGGCACGCGGAATCAAATGACGCATGCGCCGACGTTGGCGTGGATCGCCGAGCAGGCGAACCATTGCACTTGGGTCACAAGTGTCTGTACCGGGTCGATGGTGCTTGCCGCCGCCGGTCCCGCCCGCGGAAAGCGCATCACCACGCATTGGATGGCGGTCGACGAGGTCCGTAAACACGGTCATGCGAGGGAAGTCGTGACCGGGCAACGCTGGGTGGCCGATGGTAATATTGTGACCTCGGCGGGCGTGTCCGCCGGAATCGACATGGCGTTATGGCTGGTAGGGCAAATTTACGGGGCCGATATTGCGGCTTCAGTGGTGAAGGCGATGGAATACGATCCAGCGCCTCCGTACCCGTTCCAGTCTTGAATCACCCTGGCCTTTAATCCACGCCGGGGGCCGTATCGTGGGCGCCAGCACGGCCATGAGGTTCCGGTATCTGGAATAACCGGACTGGAAATGGCATCGCTCTGTTAGCGGTGCTAGGGTTTGCGAAACGATCGCCGGAAAGGATCAGGGTCATGCTGGACTACACACTGCGCCAATCGGGCCGCGCGTCATTGGATTTCCTGTCGGCCTTCGGGTGTGTCACGCCCGACCTTGTAGCCCGCCAAAACCAAGCCTTGAAGAAAGCCGGTTTGGCCGACGACGCGAATTTGGCCGACGATCTCGACGAACGTGCAAAACAGGTCGAGGGCGTTCTTCAAGACGTGCCCGAGTTCAGGGCCGCCAACTTGATCGCCGAATGGCATTCGGAACAGCATGCGCGTCTTGCGGCCGAAGCGTTCGATCAAATCGCCGATGAATTGAAGCCGCAATTCGAGAAATTCAAGACAGGAAAGACCACGCTCAAACTCGATCCCAACCTCGATGTACCCAAATATTGGCTTTACCCCATTCACCGCACCACGGGCGGCTGGGACGCACGCGAGGGAATGGGTTTCATCCATGGTGAATTGATTCACCGGTACGTGGTCGGCAAAGCACCTCGGCCTCCGGCGGCCGGCAGTGTCGCGGCGGATATCTACGCTCAGCGCGACTTGATGACGCAACAGGCGCCGCGCCGGGATTACAAGAAGATCCTCGAGATCGGATGCAGTTCGGGGCCCTATACCCGTTCGCTGGGCCGCAATTTTCCCGAAGCCGAGATTTGGGCTTGCGACATTTCGGCTGCTCAGTTGGAACAAGCGCAGCGGAACGGTAATGCAACCGGCCAAGCATGGAACCTTTTCCAGGCCGACGGGCGTCACACTGGACAAGCGGATGCATCGTTCGATTTAGTCACGTCCTACATCATCCTTCACGAACTCCCCAAACAGGTGATCGCCGACATTCTCAAAGAAAGCTTTCGCATTTTGAAACCGGGTGGCGACTTGCTGTTCGGTGACGTTGCGCCGTATCGCGAAATGTCGAAGCTGAATGCGTGGCGGACGGATTACGCGGCCAAGTTCGGCGGCGAGCCGTACTGGCGCGAGTCCTCGACCATGGACGTGGTGGCCGTCATGAAAAATATCGGCTTCGTCGATGTCAAATACGAAGGCGTCGGTCCTACGCGCTATCCGTGGGTCACGTATGGCCGCAAACCCGCTTAATCTTGAGGTCCGTTCGGAACATGACGAAGCTTTATCCTACGACCGTCGAAGCGCGCCGCCGCAAGGCTTTGAAACCGGAAGATATCGATAAAGTCGGCGCGGCGATTTGGACCCTGACCAAGGAGCTTTGGGTCCTGAAAGATCGCCAAGCCGTGACCGAAGCCGTGCTCAAGAAGCGGGGTATCGATATCGGCGAGGAAGTCGACCGGTTCATTCCGGACGGAGAACTCGAGGCGAAACTCAGTGCCGATCGCCAGGCATTGATCAAGAAGATCACGCAGGACCTGACCGGCGAATACGAACCACTGGCGTAAGCAAGAGTCCGCGCCGCAATCCCGGCTATTCGCGTTGCTCGACCCGGACTCCGTCGATGACTTGGTCACTGGGGTGCATGATCACTTGGTCGTTCTCGGCGAGACCGGAGATGATTTCCGCTTCGAGTGTATTTCGCGCGCCAAGCTCAACCAATTGCAGCCGCGCGGTTTCATCGACGACCTTGAATACGCTCCAGTCGCCATCGGTGCGAAACAGAGAACTGACCGGGACTTTGATGACGTTGTCGCGCTTTTGCGTCACGATACGGGTCATCACGCGATACCCGTGACCGAGGCTCGCCCATTGCTCGTGCGGCGAAACGAAATCGCTGATCACGTTGACGCGTTGTTCCTCGATACCGAGCGCGGAAACCTTGGTGAACCCGAATGGTTCGATGCGTTGCACGATTCCCTTGAGGACATTGGGACCGCCCCAGTCCTCGATCATGACATCGTCGCCGACGTTGACGCGCACGGCATCCGCGGACAGCAAGTCGGTGACGATTTCAAGGTTCGCCGGATTGCCGATTTCAAGCAATGGTGTGCCGGCCGATAAAATACCCTCGCTCTGCTGCATACGTTTGAGCACGCGGCCGTCCACCGGAGCCCGCACCGGGATGTAGTCGATCTTCACGGTTCCGCCGGTCTGGCGGCCGGCTTTCGCAAGCGCCGCGCGGGCGGTCTCCAGGTCGGTCTTGCGATTGACGACCCGGGCGATGGCTTGATTGAGGGCCGCTTCCGAAGTCCGCAACTGAAGCATGGCACGGTCGAATGCGGCCTTCGAAATCGTGCCTTGTTCGGCCAGTTGGCGCTGCCGCTCGAGTTCGGCTTTAGCGAAGTCGACCTGGGCCGCGGCGCTGTCGCGCTCCGCTTCGGCGAGCCTTACGCCGGCCTCGGTTTCGCTGAAGGCGCGGGCATCCAAAACAGTCGCGTCTTGAGGCTGGAACAAGGCAAGGACGGTTTCGTTGGCGATCACGGGGTCGCCGACCTCAAGCTCGATGCGTTCGACGCGTCCCGCGACCGGGGCGGACACGATGTAAATTTCTTTGACCCGCGTTTCGCCTTCATCGTCGATGGTCACAACCAGATCGCCACGCGTGACGGTCGTAAAATCCGCAGGCACGGGCAGGGGGCGCAGCGACCAGGCGATGAAAGCAATCACCACGACGGCGAGGCCCGTCATGGTTTGCGCCCTGCGCGACCAATGGCCCAATTTGATTTTTTCGGACAAGGCCATCGGTTACTCCCGGGTCTTCAAAACAGTCACGAGGTCGAGCGCATAAACGCGCCGGCGAATTAAAGCGGCACACAACAATCCAGAGATCAGCACGACCACAACGGAAATTCCATACGTGGCGTCGCTGATGACGAACGGAAAACTGTACATTTCGGTCTCGAGCATCGGCGCCAATAGATGCGCCATGCCGAAACCGAGCAGGCAGCCGACGGGGAGGGAGATCAAGGTTTGGACGCCGACCTCACCGAGAAGAATGTAGGCCACTTCCGCTTGGGTGAAACCCAAGACACGCAGCGACGCCAACGAACGCGCACGCTCCGACAGGGCGATGCGGACGCTGTTATAGGCGACGTAAACGGCGATCAAGCTG
>JAGREB010000244.1 GCA_020446775.1 Paracoccaceae bacterium | reverse complement strand
CGGGTCCTGCTGTCCGACGCCGCGGATGAAGGCCGTCAACGTCGAGTTCGTTGCGCGCGAGCGTTCGACGGTGACGTTCGGGACCGTCTGATTGAGGAAGATGATATCCGGCACACCGTTGCGTTCCAGTTCGGCGGCGCCGAAAGACGTCACCGCGATCGGCACGTCCAGTAGCGATTGTTCGCGGCGCTGCGCCGTGACGACGATTTCTTCCAGCATCGCGCCTTGCTGCGCAACCGCGGCCGTGACCGGCGCCAAAGATGTGATCGCCGTGGTCGATAACAGCGCGAGCAGCGTCGCGCGCGTGCAAGGTGAATACAATTCGCGCATCTCGAGATCCTCCCATGATCGCGGCACGGCGGCGCGCCGGGCGCGGAATCCATATTTCAACGAACGTTGAAATGTGTTAGCAGTTTCATTCAACGTTCGTTGAAGTGTCAAGGGGCAACCGTGTTCGCAGATGCAGCATTTAGGCCCATTGTTGCGTTGCAAAAATCATCCCGCAATGCAAACACTGTGGCGGGCCGCAAGATCCGAGTGGCTGGGGTAAAGGGCGACACGCCAATGGCCAAAGCGAAGAAAAAATCGAGCCGCGACCGTATTCTAGACGCGGCGGAGAAGCTGTTCGCACAGCACGGTTTTGATGGCGTGACGATGCGCCAGATCATGCGCGCGGCAGGCGCCGACGTCGCGCTCGCCTACTACCATTTCAAATCGAAGCGCGACCTTTTCGATGCCGTCATGCTGCGCCGCGTCGAATTACTCAACGAGATACGACTCGAAGCCCTCGAAGACCTCGAACGCCGCCACAAAGACAATCCTCCCACGGTCGAAGAAATCATCAGCGCTTTCGTCAACCCGCTGTTGGAGTTGCTCGCGCGCGAACAAGGCAAGTGGCGGCACTACTATGCGCTGATCGCCCAGATCAACAACTCAACCGAGTTCGGCGGCGAACTGATGACGCGGTACTTCGATCCATTGGTGAAGCGCTTTATCGGCGCGTTGCGCCGCGCCCTGCCCGAATGCGACGAGCGCGACCTGTTTTGGAGTTATCATTTTCTTTCCGGCGCGTTGACGCTGACGTTTGCCGAAACGGGACGCATCGACAATTTGTCGGGCGGAATTTGCCGGTCCGACGACATGGACGCGGCTAACGCCCGTATGCCCGCTTTCATCGCCGCCGGCTTCAAGGCGCTGTGCGTGCCGAGGAAACAATCCGCGCCCAAGCGCGCGAAACGCAAGACCGTGAGCCGTAGGGCGCGCAAATGAAGATTGAGGGTGTTACGGCGATCGTAACCGGCGGCGCGTCGGGACTTGGCGAAGGCACGGCGCGGGCGTTGGCCGAGGCCGGTGCGCGCGTCGCGGTCTTCGATATGAACCGCGAAAAAGGCGAAACCGTCGCGCGCGAAATCGGCGGGCGCTTCTTCGCATGCAATGTCGCCGACGAAGCCAGTGTCGACTCCGCGTTCGCGGGTGCTGTGGAATTCGGAGAACCGCGCATCGTGGTGACCTGTGCGGGAATCGTGCGGGGTGAAAAAACCGCGAGCAAGGGAACCGCGCATTCCTCATCTCTTTTTCAACAGATCATCGCCGTCAACCTGACCGGAACGTTTCTGTGCGTGAGCCGCGCGGCCGCGCGCATGCAAAATCTGCCGGCGCTCGATGACGGTGAACGCGGCGTCATCGTAATGACGTCGTCGGTTTCAGCCTTCGACGGTCAAGTCGGGCAAATCGCCTATTCGGCATCGAAAGGCGCGGTCGCGGGCATGACGCTGCCGATGGCGCGCGACCTGGCGCGCGACGGCATCCGCGCGGTCAGCATCGCGCCGGGACTGTTCAATACCGCCATGGTCGAAGGCTTGCCGGACGTTGTCCGCGCTTCGCTCCAGGAACAAACGTTGTTTCCCTCCCGGCCGGGCAAGCCGGGCGAATTCGGGGCGTTGGTGCGCCACATTTGCGAAAATCCCATGCTGAACGGCGAAACGATCCGGCTCGACGGCGCAATCCGGCTTCCCCCGAGGTAACACATGAGAATCCTGGCCCTCCTCGCATCTCTGTTTCTGACGTTGGCCGCCTTTGCGTCTTCGGCAAGCGACGGCCGGGTCGCAAGCGCGACGCCTAAGGAAACGATCTGGGATACGCAATGGAAGGCGTGGCGGCAGGCGGCGGAAGCGGCGGGGTTCGACTTCGAGTATTTCGTCAATGGCGAGTTGGGCGGTGAAACCGAAATCTTGAACGCGGTGCGGCGCAATCGCGTCCAGGTCGCGGGCACGTCTTCGGCCGCGGTATCGGCAGTGATTCCCGAGGTGTCGGTGACGTTTGCACCATACCTATTCTCGTCCTACGCCGAAGCCGACTTCGTCTACGACAAGTACCTGATGCCCGTGCTGCGCGATATCGCCGCCGGCTACGGTCTGCATTTGATCGATTGGGGCGATGTGGGCTGGAGCCACATTTACGCGACCAAAGCCGTCGCAGTTCCGGCCGACGTGAAAGGCGTGCGGTTGCGCGGGCCAACCAACATCGCGCACCAGGCGTATTTGCGGGCGATCGGCTCGGACGCGATTGCCCTGGGCTTGCCCGATATCGTCCCCGCTTTGCAGACCGGCATGATCGACGGCGGCATCGCAAATGTGGTGCTCCATACGGCGACGACGGCAGCTTTCGCCAAGCATTACCTGCTGACGGCGCATATCTACGACACGAACTTCTTCTACGCGAATTTGAGCTGGTACCAGCGGTTGCCGCCCGAGCGGCGTGCCGCGCTCGATCGATTGATTGCCGATTCGCAAACCGCGCGCGACCAAGTGCGGGCGATGTCCGACGGCCTGATGGCTCAATTGCGGGCGCGCGGCGATATCAGCGTCACGGTTCCGGACGCCGATGCCCTGGCGCAATGGCGCGCGGCGGCGTCCTCGGCCGTTCCAGACATCGTCGCACAATCGGGCCCGCGCGCGCAGGACGTGCTCGATGCCATCAACGCCGGCCTGACTGCTTACCGATCTCAAGACGGAGCAACACCATGACGGCGTTCACCGGAAAAACGTTCCAGTCCAAAGACGGGCTGCGCCTCTACTACCGCGACTATTCTGGTCCCAGTGCGGCATCGCCGGTGGTGCTTTGTCTGCCGGGCCTGACGCGCAACGGCCGCGACTTCGAGGACGTGGCCGACCACTTATCACAAAAATACCGCGTGCTGTGCGCAGACCTTCGCGGGCGCGGGCGTTCTGCTTATGCGGACGATCCGATGACTTACCAGCCGCCGACCTATGTCGAGGATGTTGTGCGCCTGCTCGACGCCGCCGGTATAGATAAGGCGGTTTTCATCGGCACTTCGCTGGGCGGCTTGGTATCGATGTTCACGGCGACGTTACATCGCGATCGGGTCCGGGCCATCGTCCTGAACGACGTCGGACCCGAAATCGAGCCGGCGGGTCTGGACCGCATCCGTGGTTACGTCGGCAAACAATCGGGATACGCCGATTGGGCCGCGGCCACGGCCAGCGTCAAGACGTTGAACGCCCACGTCTATCCGAAATGGTCGGACGCCGAATGGGAACTGATGACGAGGCGGCTGTGCGCGCCGCGCGATGACGGCAAGATTTATACGGACTACGACGCGCGTATCGCCATGCCCTTCAACCAAGAAGGCCCGGTGGCGCATGTCGACCTGTGGCCGATGTTCGCCGGCCTCAAAGGGATTCCGTTGCTCGCTTTGCGCGGCGCGCTGTCGGATATCATTTCGCAGAAAACGCTCGACAAAATGGCCGCGACCTTGCCGGACATGAATACGGTTTTAGTCCCCGACGTTGGACACGCTCCATACTTGATGGAGCCGGACGCACGCGCCGCAATCGACGCGTTCCTGGCAAAGCTCTGAAAGCGTCAGATGTGATTCTTGATCACCAGCGGCCGGTCGTGGAACCGGTCGATCACACGACGATGAAATGCCGCCGGATCCTCGTCGATTCTCGCACGCATACCGTATGATCCTGCGGCATAGATATCCGATTCACCGCGCGCCACGGCGTCGAGCACTTCCTCGGCGTGCTGCTCGGGCGTGAAGTTGCCGGTATGTCCCACCGGCGTGGCACGCGTGTCCACGTCGCCGGTGAACACGCTTGCCACCAAGATCGGCTCGCGATCGAGTTCGGCGCGCAAACCTTGCGTCGCCATCATTTCGGCCGCTTTCGAAATGCTGTAGCCCGAATACTCCGGCAGGCAATACCACGCGCCCGCCGTCAGAATGTTGGCGATCACGCCACCACCGTTCTTGAGAATGATCGGCGCGAACAGGCGCGCAAGTTCGGCCGGCGCCCAGCAGTTGGTATCCATCGAACGCTTGAGATCGTCAAGATTCGTGGCCGACAATATTCGCCGCTCCTCGGTGTTCCGGCCGCCGGGATAAGCCGCATTGTTGATCAGCCACGTCAGGTCGGTGGCGGCTTCAGCAGCCGCGCGGCGGTGTGCGTCGTTGGTGACATCGAGTTCGAGCGGTACAACGCGGCCGGGATCGAGCGCCGCCAACTCAGCGAAGTGTTCGGGGTTGCGTGCGGTGGCGTAGACGCGCTTGGCGCCGCGCGCGAGCAGCACTTTGACGAAGCCGAGGCCGACACCACGGTTGGAGCCCGTCACCAGCGCCACCGCGTCCTTGGCGGACATGGTCTTATTGGGATAGGTCAGGACCGCTTTGCGGGGCACTCCGGTCGGCGATTGCGGGGTCGGCGATTGCGGGGCCGGCGCTTGTGCCGCAGTGGGCACGGCGTCGGTCATGGCGGCGGTGGCGGCAATTGCGGCAATGACATCGCGGCGGAGCATGGGTGATTTCCCTGAATGGTGGCGAATTCGAAGCCCCATTAGACCATTGCCGCGAGCGCCCGTCGACTGCCGCTTGGCGGGAATGCGGCATGGCCGCGACGCTCGAATGCGGCTAGGCCATCTCGCGCCCCGGGATTAGCATGGTGCGCGACGAGGACAGCCGACGGAGGGGGCAATGACGGCAAAGACATGGACGGGTCTGGGTGCGCTTGCCACCGTCGTAATATTAAGCGCTTCGCATGCAAATGCGGCGAGCCTCGCGCCCGCGCAATGCACCGCACTCACGTCGGGCGCGTTTACGGCGGATGTCGGCGCCGAAACGAGCATTCAATCGGCGGAGATCGTGAGCGCCGGAAACGGTAAACCCGCCCATTGCCGCGTTCTCGCCAATATCGCGCCATCGATCGGCGTGGAGGTGCGCCTGCCGATGGATCAATGGTCCGGGCGATTCCTCTTTACCGGTTGCGGCGGGCTGTGCGGCGTAATCAATTCCGTCGCCGGCGACGATGCACTGATGCGCGGTTATGCGGTGGCCACCACCGATATGGGTCACCGCATTCCCGCATCGGGAGACCAGCGCGGCTGGACCAAAGACCGGCAACTGGTCGTCGACTGGCTGCATCGCTCGACCCACCTGGCGACCGTGCTCGCCAAAGCCGTCATCGCCCAAGCGTACGGAACCACGCAGGATCACGCCTTCTATCGCGGTTGTTCGACCGGCGGCCGGCAAGGCCTGACCGAGGCGCTGATGTATCCGGACGACTTCGACGGAATCATCGCCGGCGCACCGGCCGCGAATATGGTCACGCCGCACGGTGTGTATTCATATGCCTCCAACACCCGCAGCGATGGGAGTCCGATTCTGACGGCGGATGCGCTACGGCTTTTGGCCGGCGCCGCACTTCAGTCCTGCGACATGGACGATGGCGTCAAGGACGGCGTACTGGGCGATCCGCAGTCTTGCAGCTTCGATCCCGCCGCATTGGCCTGCAAGCCCGGGGTAAACGACGGCTGCCTCACGGCTGAACAGATCGCGACCGCCGAAAAGATATACTCCGGCGCGGTCAAAGCGGACGGCACGCCGTTCTATCCCATCGGATACGCCAAAGGCTCGGAGCTGGGATGGATCAGAGGATTGGTCGGCGAGAATGGCCGGCCGGCCGGCCGTGCCGGCAGTTCGCAATTCGCCATTGAGACATTGATCGGCCCGGACGCGACATTGGCCGATTTCGACTACGCCAAACATGGCACCACCGGTGGTCCGGTCGGCGGCGTCCTCGATTACGGACCCGACGGCCGCGCGCTCGCCACGTTCAAGGATCGTGGCGGGAAAATTCTAATTTATCACGGCTGGTCCGACACCGATGCAACACCGGCCTCGTCGCTCGATTTTTACGAACATCACGACGCGGCATTCGGCACAGATGCCTTAACCAAGTTCGTCCGCGTGTTCATGATGCCGGGCATGACCCATTGCCGCGGCGGTCCGGGCGTCGACACCGCCGACTATCTCACTGCCATCGAGCAATGGGTGGAACAGGACAAAGCGCCGGATCAGCTGGACGCCTACCGCACAACTGCGCCGCCCGAGTCATACCGGCCGTTTCCGCTCGACGAGTCGTCAATCGTTGCGCGGCGCACCATCTATCCCTATCCGGCCAATGCCGTTTATGACGGCAAAGCTTGGCGCACGAAATAAACTCAAAGAGACATAAATTTCATGGAGACATCGTCATGGCGTTAAATCTGAATTCGATAATCGCGTGCGTCGGTGCCTGCGGGTTTGTGTCGATGGCCGCCGCCGCGCCGCCGCCGCCGATGCCGGACCTGAGCCCGCCGTCCGACGCCAATCAAAGCGTGTTCCGGCTGCAAGGCTTCGACACCACGAAGCTCGCCGACGCTCTTTACACCTTCCGCTGGGAAGGCACGCGCAACATCTTCTGGGTCACGCCGGACGGCGTCATCGCCACCGATCCGATCAGCGTCAGCGCCGCCAAGGCGCTCCGCGATGAGATCCGCAAGGTCACCGACAAACCGGTCAAATACGTGGTCTATTCGCACCAGCATTGGGATCACATCCTTGGTGCGCAAATCTTCAAAGACGAAGGCGCCCAGATCGTCAGCCATAAGAATTGCGTGGCGCATTTCGAAGAGCTGCCGCATCCCGATTTGGTGATGCCCGACATTACCTTCGACGGAAACTATGAACTGACCTTGGGCGGCAAGACGCTCGAGCTGATTTATCTCGGGCATAATCATGGCGACTGCATGATCGTCATGCGTCCGCAGCCTTATCCGATCTTGTTCGAGGTCGATTTGGTGACGCCGTTCGGCGTGCCGCTCGGACGTATGAACGACTACAGCCTGATCCCATATATCAAGTCACTGCGCGCCATCGAGGCGATGGACGATATCGAAACCATCGTGCCCGGCCACCGCATGCCGACGGCGCCGATATCGGCCGTGACCGAACGGCGCGCCTACGTCGAAGCGTTGATGCTCGCCGTGAAGAAAGAGATCGAGGCCGGCACGCCGATGAACCAAATCCCGGACAAAATCGCCCTGCCCGAGTTCGCGCACATGCGCAATTACGATACGCAGATCAAGGAAAACGTGCGCCGCGTGCTGACGCACTACAATATGGGCTGGTGAGCCGCGCTTAAAGCTGAGTCGGGTTCGGCACGTCGCCGTAGACCTGCTTGGGATCGAAGGTCTTTTCGTCTTCCTCGAACTTGAGATGTTCGACGGCCCTGTCGACCGGCTGGCCAAGCGGCACCGAGCGATAAAAGCAACTACGGAAACCGACGTGGCACGACGCGCCCGAGCCCGCGACCGCAACGCGCAGCCACACGGCATCCTGATCGTCGTCGATGCGCATCTCGACCACTTTTTGGACGAGGCCCGAGGTGGCGCCTTTGTGCCAGAGAACTTTTCGGCTGCGGCTGTAGTAGTGCGCTTCGCCGGTTTCGATGGTCTTGGCCAAGGCCTCGGCGTTCATGTAGCCGACCATCAACAGCTCGCCGGTTTCGGCAGCGGTCGTCACGCAGGCGATCAAGCCGTGTTCGTCGAACTTGGGCGCGAGCGTGGTGCCCTCTTCGACCTGTTCGACACTGATCCGGCGCCCGAACGACGGGCTCGACGACGCACTCATGATTCGATCCTTTGGCGGAGCGGCCCGGTCTTGCCGGGCCCGCATTACACGCGTGGACATGGCCCCTTGAAGCCTGGTTGTCAACGCACGCCAGCGCGGCCCTTCTCAAGACCTTGAAATCCCGCGAGTTTTGCAATCGGCCGGGGGATCGGGTATCACCTAAGAGGCGCCGCGGCGGCGCCCGGCAGGCCCCTTATGTCATTGATTCTCTACAATACTTTGACCCGCTCCAAGGACGCGTTCACGCCGCGCGATCCGAACCGGGTCACCATGTATGTGTGCGGGCCGACCGTTTATTCCTATGCCCACATCGGCAATGCGCGCCCCGCTGTCGTGTTCGACG
Source organism: Paracoccaceae bacterium (assembly GCA_020446775.1). GTDB lineage: Bacteria > Pseudomonadota > Alphaproteobacteria > Rhodospirillales > Rhodospirillaceae > VGEM01. The sequence continues at coordinate 361 of JAGREB010000244.1, read as the reverse complement.
TGCTGGCGCGGGTGTTGCGCAGCAAGTTCTCCAATGTCGTCTATGCCCGCAACGTCACCGACGTCGACGACAAGATCAACGCCGCCGCCAAGGACACCAACCAGCCGATTACGGCGATCACCGATAAGTATGCGCGTATTTACCACGCCGACATGGCGGCTCTCGGTGTCGCTCCGCCCGACATCGAACCGCACGCGACCAAGCACATGGCGCAGATCATCGACATGGTCACGGCGCTAGTTAAATCCAACCATGCCTACGAAGCGGAAGGCCACGTACTGTTCAGCGTTCCGGCCTTTGCCGCCTACGGCAAGCTGTCGGGCCGTAACCGCGATGACATGATCGCCGGCGCGCGGGTCGA
>JAGREB010000243.1 GCA_020446775.1 Paracoccaceae bacterium | reverse complement strand
CATGCCGGGCAGATGGGCCGCGCCGCCGGCACCGGCGATGATGACCTTGAGTCCGCGGCGTGCCGCGGACTTGGCGTAGGTGTAAAGCCGGTTCGGTGTGCGGTGGGCGGAGACGACCTTGCTCTCGAACGGCACCGCCAATTCTTCGAGGATCGCGGCCGCGTGCTGCATGGTTTCCCAATCGGACGTGCTGCCCATGATCAGGCCGACCACAGGGGGGCGTTTGCGAGGGACGGGTTTTGCGCGATGGGCCGATTTGGCCGGTTTCCGGGGCGTACGCTTTGCTTGAGCCATCGTTACGGCCCGCGCCGCGGCGGGCCCCCTTCAAAAAACCAATTTATCCGACCGATTTGGCCTACGGCAAGCCGATCCGGCCGGTTTTCATGCGATTTCAGGGTGTTGGATGAGGTTTTTCCGGCCGCGCGCAATGGTCTTGACCCGCCGGTAACCTTTGCACAACTTCTGCCCGTTAATCTGTTTCGAGTCACCTCGACCTGCGGTTATGACGATTTCGCAGTTAAGGGGGCAAGCTGGGCGCGTGTTGGTCCAGTTTCAGTGTTGCACGTGATTGGATGCCATGCCGGATATCATTCAGCCTGCTGCCGTTAATGTCGTGACGTCCCGCGAAGATGGACGGGCCCAAAGCCAAGGGCGCAATCCCGACGCGCCGCCGGCTAAAAAAGTCGCCGAGGCTTACCAGGAAAACGACCGCGCCAAACCGGTCGACGACCGCATTACCATCCTTGGCATTCCGGCCGAGCAGATTACGCCGGCGACGCATGCCGCACTCGCAAGTTTGGTCAGTGAAATCAATTTTCTGCGCGGCGCCGTGAAGCGCCTTGAGAAAATCGCGCGCGGCACCGGCGCGATGTGGCCGGCGACCCTCGATCCCAGTGATCAGGTGATGACCGTGTTGACGTCGGCCTTCGCGCAGCCGCTCGATGAAAACGCGCAACGGATCATGGTGCTGGGCTACATCAATACGTTCGAGGATGTGCGCCGCAGTTCAGGATTGCTAGCCGCCAAAACATTGCTTTCCGAAGCCGTCGGCCGCTTTTCGAATCTCAAAATCGTCCCGGCGCTTCCGCCTGAAGGTCCAGCGGCCGGCAGTCCGGCTGAGCCGGTTCCATTCGTGGTGAGCGGCCCGGTTGGCGGCGCCGCCATCGCAGGACTTTTGGAATTCAAAACCTCGGACGTCGATGAGACGTTCGTCGCGCAACAGGTCCGCGATCAGATCACCTCCGAAGGTTTCGAGGTCTCAGGCGTGGACATGTCGATCTCGATCACGGTTGCCGCTGTCGCGGTCAGCCGTAACGAGGGACCGCTGACCGCGCTGGGACGCGTGGACCACATGATCCGGAGCGCCTTGATCAACTAGCCGCGCATTCGCGCACCGCCGGTCTCAAGCGATGATATTGGGAATAAGCCGGTTGCGCAGCGACGAGATCGCGTCCTTCAAATTCAACTTCCGCTTTTTCAGGCGCGAGACTTTGATTTGGTCGAAATCGCTTTGCGCCGTCAGCGAATTGATCACGTCGTCAAGGTCGCGGTGTTCCAATTCAAGTTCGGCCAACTTGGTTTTGATCTGTTCTTGAGTCCATTCCATCGCGATCATTGTATCCCGTGCGCCGCGTTAGGTGTCTTTGCCAAGTGTCTTCGCCAAGTGCCTTTGCCGGGCGTCTTTGGTAGGTGAGTTTCGATGGGCCGCGCCCGCTCGGCACCTTAATACGGCTTTCGCCCAAGTCGAGTGTACGGAACGGCGCGACTCCGCGCAGCATAGGCGTTTCGGGGGTGTGGATCGTTTAATTCGCCAGCCGGCGCCGCTGCAAAAACAATGAAAAATCAATCGGTTAATAAGGGGCTACCGGAGGCGGTTGCCGCGGGATTAACATATCTTCGTTGTTTTAATTTCAGGAGGTGCTCATGCCTGATGTCTCTCGGTTAGAGGCGCTCAAATCAAAACACGCAGAACTCGAAAGTATGATCTCGGAAGAAGAGCGACGCCCTAGTCCCGATTACGCATTGGTGCACGAACTGAAACGAAAAAAGCTTCAAATCAAGGACCAACTGCAAAAAGTGAGCATTCACTAAGCTTGATTTTGATGGCCCCGGCCAAGGGGGGTCTGCAAAGTCTCAAGCGCGGCTCTCCGACTAGACCGCAGCCGGTCGGGTTGTAGCCAAAAAAAGCCCATCGATTTCGATGGGCTTTTTTGTTTGTCCGTCTTGCGCGGAACGGGGGTCAGGCGTTGCCGGTTTGACGATCGTCGTCGGCGGCGGGCGTGGCCGCAGATTCCGGTTCGGACTCCGGACCGGCAGTTTCGGCCGGTGTTTCAGGCTGTGCTGGTGCGTTCGCCGCATCGCCGCTTGCTGTTTCGCTGCTCGGCGCCTCGGTCGCCGGTGAATCGGTTGCCGCTGTATCGGCCGGCGCCGTCGCGTCTTGCGGTTGGGTCACTTCCGCCGCGGCCGCCGCTGCTGCGGCCTCGCGCGCTTCACGCCGTTTACGGCGCTCTTCGGCTTTGATTGCGTTATCGCGCCGGCGTTGCGCGATCACGACTGCCTTTTCAAGATCGGCTTCGGTGCACAACCCAAGAGTCACCGGATTTTGCGGTTTAATGTTGGCCGTGTTCCAGTGGGTGCGTTCGCGCACGGAATTGATGGTCGATTTGGTCGTCCCGATCAGGCGGGCGATTTGCGCATCGTTGAGCTCGGGATGGTGCTTGAGAAGCCATGAAATCGCATCCGGGCGATCCTGACGCTTCGAAACCGGTGTATATCGCGCGCCTTTCGAGCGGGCTTGCGGAATCGGGATATCGCTCTTGCTTGCTTTCAGCCGGGCATCCGCGTCGGCTTCGCACCGCTTGACTTCTTCGTCGGTGAGCTGACCGTTGGCAACCGGATTGACACCGACGATCCCGATGGCGACTTCGCCGTCCGCAATGGCCTGGATTTCGAGCTCGTGCATCCCCGTGAAATCGGCGATCTGCTCGAACGTCAACGTTGTATTTTCGACCAGCCAAACCGCCGTGGCCTTTGGCATCATCGGCAGCACCATGGCGTATCCTTTCGATAAAACCGGACCGTCGTCGCCGGGTCGGCGCATTCGACCTGCGGCGTCGGGCGTCCGTGATGGGACGATGAAGTGAGTGGCAGGGTATATATCGGGTTTCGTTCGAACCGGTCAAACGGTTTGCCCGCTTGATTTAACTATATGAAATTACAAGAGTTTTAGGACGATTTTGCCGATGTGCGCGCTGCTTTCCATCAACCGGTGGGCATCGGCCGCTTGAGCCAGCGGAAACACTTGCTCGATACGTGGGGTGAATTTCTTGGCGGCGATCAGCGGCCAGACATTTTCGTAAACAGCCCGGGCCAAGGCGGCTTTGAACGCGGTGTCGCGTGCCCGCAGCGTCGAGCCGGTCACGGTGAGGCGTTTCAACATTAGAGGCGCAAGGTCGAGTTCGCCCTTATTTCCTTCGAGGAACGCGATGACCACCAACCTGCCGTCGGGCTTCAAGCACTTGATGTTTCGCGGCAGGTAGCTTCCGCCGACCATGTCGAGGATGACATCCACGCCTTTGCCGGGCAGGGCACGAACGGCATCGACGAAATCCTGTGCACGGTAATTGACCGTAAGGTCTGCGCCGAGTTCGCGGCAGGCTTCGCATTTCGCATCGCTACCGGCCGTTGCGGCGACATACGAACCGCGCGCTTTCGCCAATTGAATGGCGGTCGTTCCTATTCCGCTCGAACCGCCATGCACCAATAAGGACTCCCCCGGCTGAAGTGCGCCGCGCTGGAAGACGTTATGCCACACCGTAAAGACGGTTTCGGGAAGCGCAGCGGCGGCAACCGTGTCGAGATCCTGGGGAATCGGCAAACATGATCCGGCGTCGGCGGTCGCGTATTCGGCGTATCCGCCACCCGGGACAAGCGCGCAAACAAGATCGCCGCGCTTGATTGACGTCACGCCGGGACCCAATGCCACTACTTCACCGGCGATTTCCAAACCGGGAAGATCCGAAGCGCCGGGCGGCGGCGGATACTGACCCAACCGTTGAACGATATCCGGCCGGTTGATGCCGGCGGCATGAACTCTGATCAATACGTCGGCCGGGCCGGGTTGGGGGACCGGACGCCGGGTAAGGACCAATTGTTCCGGGCCGCCTGGCGATTTGATCTCGACGCACGCCATTTCGGTCGGGGTTGCTGAACTCATCGTGTGCACATCTTCTTGTGAATGATTACCGAGTGCATCAGTCTACGGGTGAGCCAATCACGACATCAAGGGATGCGGACATGGACACCGACGATCTCGAGCCCGTGGCGAAAAAACCCAAGCCGAAGGATTTGTCGCGCATGTCGATTGAGGATTTGCGGGAATATATCGATACGCTGAAAGCCGAGATCGTGCGCGCGGAAACTGCAATCACAGCGAAGACCAAGGCCCGCGCCGGCGCCGAGAACTTTTTCAAGTCGTAAGGGCAGGGAAGCGCGCCGCGGGCGCGCGTCGATCAAAGGTCGGCCAATTCGGTCTTGTGGGCTTCGGTCCACGCGACTTCGTAAAGCGTACGCGCGCCTTGGATACCCTTCATTTTGAATTGGCCCCGCGGAATAAAACCGATCTTGCGGCCTTTGCAGGCATCGGCCGTCGACTGCGACACCCAAACATTGCCGTTCGCGGCTTGGGCACAAACACGCGCCGACATCTGAACGGCCGCGCCGAAGAAATCGTTTTCTTCCTCGACGGCTTCGCCGGTGTTCAAACCGATCCTGACCGTGAGGGGCAGGTTGGGGAACGCCGCATTGTGCTCGGCAAATTCGCGCTGCATTTGGATTGTCGCCTGAACGGCGGATGGCGCATCGGTGAACACCGCCATGATCCCGTCGCCGGTGTGCTTGACTTCCCGGCCTTTGTTTTGCGCAAGCGCATTGCGAACGGCGTTGTTGTGAGCGCGGACGATCTTTTGCGCTTCGACGTTGCCGAGTTCGTGCGTCATCGCTGTCGAGCCGACCAGATCGGTGAACATGAAGGTGAAGGCCTGAGGCACGGCCGGGCGTTTTTCGGGAAGGGCCCATTCGCCCAACAAACCCGCGATTTCCGATGGCGCGCCCGGCTGACCCGACAAGAACTTGTTCATCGCCAGACCGCCGGCCTTGATCATGCCCGCATATTTGGGGTTTTTCCCGTAGCTCGGCAGTTCGCCGCAAAACGCTTTGCTGCGTTCCGGCGTATTGCCGGCAGTTTGCAGGCCCAGTTGCAGGGCCGATATCTGAAGATCGCGCGAAAGCTTTTTGGATTGGCCGAAAACGGACATCCCGCCGGCGAGAAACAAGTTTAGGCCCATCTTTGTGAATGCATTCAATTCGCCGACGGCAGACGTCGCGGATGTGAACGCCGTTCCCGAGAACGATTGGAAAATCTGCTTGGCCTCGGCTTCCGGGTTCGGTTTCGGGGCTTCTTTCGGCGGTTCTTCCTTTTTCGGAGCCGGCTTTTCCTCGGCAGCCGGTTTCTGTTCTTCTTTTTCGGCCTTTGGTTTTTCGGATTGCTCGCCGGCGGACGCTTCGTTCTCTTTCGGCGGCGCTTCGTCGGCCTTGCTTTCGCCGGAATCGAGTTCAGGCGGCGCGTCGGTATCCGTTGCGCTCTCCGCATCTGAAGACTCAGGCGTTGAGTCTGTTGCCGATTGGTCCGCTGCCGCGTCGCCCCGCTCGACGGCCACACCGTCAAAGTCGATATCTTGACGATGCGGCGCCGCTCTCCGTTTGACGCCCGCGGCCGGTTGCATTCCGCGGCCCGCGCGCGGCGCATTTGCGCCAGGTTCGTCGCGCAAGGATTTGAATAATTTGAACTGCCGATTGAGCGAGAAGATCAAGCTCATGAAAAAAAGTAATACAAACGAGCCGAAGATCAGTGGCGTGCTATCGAAGACGCCGATAACGCGCGTCCGCTGAAGTTGCAGCGTCAACAATGCAATCGCCGCGGCGCCTAACGTCGACACCGCCGTCGCGATCACGATCGCTATCGTTAAGCCGGTGAGAAACGACGGTCCTTGTTTCTTTTTGCGCTTGAGCTTTTTGGGCGGCGGCTTTTTGGCTTTCCCGCGCGCCGGTGCGCGTCCGCCTCCGGCCGACGTTGGCGCAGTGGGCCGCGGCGCGGCTCTGGTCGGCCGCGGGCCTTGCCGCGCGGGCGGGGGCGGTGCGCTTGCGGGCCCAGCGCCGAACATGTTGTCGGCGTCGCCAATCTTGCGGCCCTTGGTGCCTTGCCAAGTGACGACTTCCTCGGATGTGTTCGTGTCTTCGAAAAATGTTTCGCGGATCACGCGCGAGGGAAGGCCGAGCTTGGACTCGACGCCCATCGCCTCAGTCACGGCGTCGTCGCGCTGGCCCGCCTCAAAACTGGCGTGAAGCGACCAACGGCCGTTCTGAAAATAATAAACTTCGTACGATTCGCGCGGCATGGGCTTGTCGCGTCGTTCCCCACAGGTTCGTCGTTTGCTCCGCGCACCGGTCCAGTCCGGACGGACAGGCACGAGGGGTCACCACCGGTGGGCTCTTATCGGCCCTCGAACCGGTCAGTGGCACTTAACCTTCGGAAAAATTGGCTAAATTTGCATTAAGCGCCGTTGGGATCTTCGACCGGCAGTCGATGCTTTTGCTTCAACGAACACCGGAAATTCCCGTTCGAACCGTCTCGTTCCCGTTTAGTGCCATGATCCGCTTAGAACTTCAACCTTTGCGCGTTTCAATTCATGCCGCTGAAACGGCCGATTGTTGACGGGCCGGCGCGGCTCCGTGCCGCACGATCACGGCCAAATTCGAGCTTTCGTCCGCATAATAGCCGGGGGGCAATCCGCGCTCCGCGCTGGAAATGACCGCCGGCTCGGTCGCGATTTCGCCGGGCCGCGCTTCCGCAGCCAGCGTTTGCGCAACCCGCATAACGCGCGGTGAAAGCATTGGGTCGTCGTCGGCCGAATAACCAGGAACCAGGGCGACAACATTGCCGGAGGGGACTTCCGCAGATTGATTCACGTCCGCAGTTTGGTCTTCGACCACGGAAATGGCCGCCACCAATGCGGCGTCGACGGTATCGAACCTGGCGAGTATCCCTTTCCCGGTGTGCTTAATCTCGATACCGCCTGCTTCCTCGACTACGGCGCGGACCAGGCGGTTGTGGTGGTCGAGCGCGCTACTGTCGTCGGTTCCGCGCAGTTCGCTGGCAAAATAGACTTCCCGGGGCGCTGTGAAATCCGCCGATTCATCCTCCGGCTTCGGTTTCAACAGCGGCATCCGCCACGCGCGCCATGCGCTTTCCAAAGTATCGCCGGCCGGCGAACCGGACAAAAATTCCGCCATGGCCGCGCGTCCGCCATCTTGCAAGCGCCAGCCGGTATCGCGATCGCCAAGATCGTTGCGGTGATTGACGTAGGCGTCGATGGCCGGTTGAGGCAATTTGCATTCACTCAGGCCAAACGCCAGCAGACGTTCTTGCGCCAACAGGTTGAGCTGCGATGTCGCCGATAGGTGCGATACGGCGCCCGCCATGACCAATGCGATGCCCCGGCGCGTCATCGGATCGTCGGCTTGATCGGCTGCGAGCGGGCGAACGCGCTCGGCCGCGAACCGCGCGACCATGAGCCGCTGCAATTTGAGACCGTCTGACTCATCGACCTCATCGGGCGGCGTGCCCCATGTATTGTCGCCTTTAGCATCGCCGCCCTGGGATGAATCCGGTGCAGAGGATTCAAACGACGGTTCGGATCGTTCCGGCGCAGGTGCAGATTGATCCTGTTTTTCAGGCTGTTTTGCATCTGCGGGCGAAATCTCCTGCGCAATCTCGTCCTCGGCCGCGGTGCGTTGATGTGCGGATTCACGACGCGAAGCGGCTTCATCGCGCTTCGCTTGATCCGCCGTAGCAGGGGCTTTCGTCTCGTTCGCCGCGGGCTGCATTTTTTCTTTGGTTGGGAGGTCGGATTTATTGACCCTGACCTGCATGTCATCGGGTTCTTTCTCGGCGATTTCCTCGGTGACATCGAGGTCGCCGCGCTGGCGCTTGACCTCCTGCATCGTTCGTTCGGCTTCCGCCGCTTGGCGAGACGGACGTTTGGGCCTGATGGCTTTTGGTGATCTCGAGATCTGACGGGCAATCATTGCCGTCGATTGTTGGACCGGCTTGACCGCTGTGGTTGACCACATCGACATGATGAATCGCTTGAACGATCCTCCAACCCGGAAAAACGCGAAGAAGCCGAGCATAAACATCGCGATGGTCGTGAACGTCAAAATGGTGGAGATCGTTTCCGGCGCGAGTGTCACGCCGAGGTCGTCGATGTGCGACAACATCCACGACAAGACGCCCGTGACGACTGCCGCGGCGCCCATGCTAAGGAACGAGGCGATGATCGCGCGCGTTAAAAGGTCGGCAATGTATTGGCCGAAATCGACCGACTGCATGCGGACGGGTGTCTTGGCCGCAGGTTTCGCATTCGCCGCCGCCTGTTGACGCATGCGCGCGATTTCCGCGGGCGTCGGCGGCACGCGCACCATGCTCTTCAGTTTCGGACTTGCGTAGATGGTGACCGTTTCGGCCCTGTTACTTTCGGGAAAGTA